>CAMCQW010000063.1 GCA_945877045.1 Chryseobacterium gleum | reverse complement strand
ATTAAATAAAACCATTATATTATCCTATTTCACTAGTTATTTTTCTTAATTCGAAATGCCTAATCAATCCATTGATTAATAAAACTAGAACAATGATGGCTGCCCCCAAGTAGAAATTTGTTGAAAGAGATTTGTGTTCATTTAAGAGCACGATCGCTAACAAAATAGTGTAAATAGGCTCAAGGTTGATGTTTAATGAAACGGTAAAAGCCCCTAACTTTCGGACAATAACGATGGTTGCTAAAAAGGCAAAAGAGGTGCATACAACTCCTAGAAATAGCAGCCAGCATAAATCGCTAAAGGATACTATTAAATCAGAAACATGAAGTTTTCCAAGGGATAAGAGAATAATGGAAACAAGAGTAAAAGCCGCAATCATTTCGTAAAATGTTAATTGTTCTGCACTAGTTTCCTCTGATAATTTCGCATTAAACACAGAGAAAAATGCCGCACACAAAGCAGAAAGCAATCCGAAAAAAAGTGCTAGTAATTCTTGTCCACTAAAATCAAGAGAAACAAACGAAATTCCTGATATGACTACCAATCCCATAAGCAATTGTCGTATCGAGAATTTTTTTTTCATCACCAAAGGTTCCAGCCATGAGACATGCAGCGTAGTGGTAGATAGGCACAAAATTGCTAAGGATGCTGTAGAAAGTTGAATCGAATAATAAAAGGTCATCCAATGGGTAGCAACAATTAATCCCACGCCTAAAACCTTAGGCGCCATTTTTTTGGACAAACGAAGATCTTTTCCTCTATAGAGTAAGAAAAGTCCTAAAGCAACAAAAGCGATTAAAACTCTATACCAAACAATGTGTAATGCATCTTTATGAATTAGTTTTCCCAAGATTCCGGTAAAACCCCATAAAAATATAATGAGATGCATTAATGCATGGTATTTATACCTTTGCCACATGCCTGTTATTTTTTAGACCATTCTTCAATCGACGCCTTGTTCATTTTAACATAATTCGAATCATTATCAAGAGCAGCCGCCTCCATCGATTTATTTGCAGTTTCAATGGCTCCTTTGTAATCGCCATTTTCAGCTTGTAATTGTGCTTTAAGTCGTGTCATCCAATAGGCTTTTTCCCCCTGCATTTCCACTGCTAGCGTAGACCAAATTAATGCTTGCTTCATGTCAATTTTTTCAGTGAAATAATAGTTGGCCGCTTGGTGATAATCATTAGCTTTCGGGCCACTCATCGTTTTCAAAATACCTGCTACAACTTTATCTTTGGTAGTTAAGCTAAATGGCAACGCCACCCTTGTTTGATCCCATGCGATTTGAATTTCAGCGCCATTATTGCTGATCTTATCGATGAAAATTGATAAGTTTTCAACCCGATCTTTGAGTTCATAAACCGGCAAGCTTGTTTTGTACGCAATCTTATCTTCTGACCAATTATCAGGAACTCCCCAATTGGTTGTTTCCGTGTAGAAGATTAATTGCCAGCTTTTCTTTTCCGGTATAGCATAAAGCGCGTAGGTACCTGCTTTTAACGTGTCTTTCCCGAAGATTAAATTTTCTGACGAGGTGATTTTTGTATTTTCATTTGCCCCGAGCCGCCAGATTTTCCCAAATTCTACGACATCTCCGAAAGCATTTCTTGCTTTTACTCCTGGTCTTGAGTAGGAAACACTGATATCAGCTAGCCCTACCTTTTGCTCTATTTTACATAAAGGGCTTGCTTTTGGTGTTGTAATTTGTGCTTGCCCAATTGTAGTACAGATGGTCATGGCGATAAGTAATTTAATTTTTCTCATTTTTATTTATTTAATTAGATGTAACAATATGCTGCATTATATTTTTAAAACGTTCTTCGTTTGAAACTATAAATCCATGATTTAAGAGCAGAAAAACTTCGTCAGCTTTCGTTTTAGAAAACGCTTTCTTTCCGGAATAAATAGATATTTTTGAAGGGGATAGCAATAGGCATTCATCAATCATTTCCTCATTCGTAAGATCCAAGTCATTATCGATTGCTTCAATCGTTATCATTTCACCATTGGTTTCTGAAAGTGAACAGAAGCAAACTTGTCTTGGAACTTGGCGTTCTAAAAAGGAAACCTTATTGTACACTTTATCTAAAACGACATCGCTAAACAATTCGATAAGTTGTTTTGCTTTTAGAGAATCCTCTTGATTCATGATGGCCCAATCTTCTTTATACACCTGGTTTAAAATTAAAAACTGGATCAATTCGGCATCGAGTTCCTTTAATTCTTCATTAGTTAAACAACGGAATCGCATGTTATTTTTCTGCTTTAGAAACATCAAAGGTGATATCGATTACTTCATCGAGTGCAGATTGTATCACGCCTTGTTCAACTATAAAAGTATACTTGCCAATCTGCGGTAATTTTCTTCTTTTGAAGACTATTTTATGCTCAACAATACTTCCTGTTTTATGGCCAATCCATTCGCCATTTGGGAAGCATGTTTTTATTTCATACGGATCCCGTATGACTTGTTTGAAGGGGGTTTTTGTTGTTAGATAGATCCACAGATTGTTGTATTTATAGTCTGTTGTTGTTCGAATACTTAAAGTGAAATCATAGGTGATTGCTGTGTCAGGAATATTAACGGTAAATGTCGGTCTTGACTTTTGTTTCCAAACATTGTTTTTGAATTGATAAGACGTATTGTAAACAGATGAATTCGTGCAAGCGGCAATAATTGCTATGCTAAAAAGAAGAAAAAACAATTTTCTCATTACTTATTTTTTGGCACAAATTTATGCTTGTTTCTATTTTTGTTTTTATTCTTATTGTTGTTTGCAAAACGGGAAATACTATCTTGACCAACAACATTTTCGTACCCTATTTCCACTTCTTTTTCAACTACGTAGGTAAAGGCGGTAAGATCTTTAGGAATTGTTCCGGCTTTATTAAGTTCGTGAATCTTTTTAACCTGTTCAGGGCTGAGTGCAATTAATCCATTTTCACCCGGAATTGCAAACCACATCAGTCGTTTGAACACGTCGGTTTTAATATGAAGGGCCTCTCCTTTTTCAGTTTTCAGTTTTGTATCAGTTTTAGGAAACGACTTAATTGCGTCTAAGTACATGTCTAATTCGTAATTCAAACAGCACTTTAATTTTCCACATTGCCCTGCTAGTTTTTGTGGGTTTAGTGATAATTGTTGGTATCGAGCAGCGGATGTGGAGACGGATCTAAAATCGGTTAACCAAGTACTGCAACATAATTCCCGCCCACAAGATCCAATTCCTCCTAAACGAGAAGATTCTTGACGTGAGCCAATCTGCCTCATTTCGATACGAATTTTGAATTCATCAGCCATGTCTTTTATCAACTGTCGAAAATCAATTCTTCCTTCCGCTGTATAGTAAAAAATAGCCTTTGACATGTCAGCTTGAAATTCAACATCAGATATTTTCATCTCCAAGCCAAGTTTTAGTGCCATGACCCTTGATTTATTCATCGTTTCTGGTTCCAATGAACGCCCTTTTATCCAACTATCAATTTCTTTTTGTGATGCTATAGAAATAATTTTTCGAGTTTCCATCGGTTTAAATCCAGGGGATTTCTTTTTCACTTGTATCCGAGCTAATTCTCCAACAATAGAAACCACCCCAACATCATAACCAGGTGCTGTTTCTACGGAAACAACATCTCCGACGCACAAGGAAATGTTATCCGCATTTCTATAAAAGCCTTTTCTTGAACTTTTAAATCTAACCTCGACAATATCATATGTTTTTTGCCCTGATGGCAATGAAATATTTGCAAGCCAATCGTAGACTTCTAATTTATTGCAACCACCAGAACTGCATGTACCATTATTCTTACATCCTCTTGGTGTTCCACCATCTGACCCACATGAACTACAACCCATTGTTTTTAATTTTTTGGTAAAGTTACAAAATTATGCTTGGTGAATGTACCTCATTGTTTGAAAACACATTTGTGTAAAAAGTAATTTCCCGAAAGCATTCCTTTCTATGTGGTAATACGCTTGATCAAACGTGCTTAAGAAGTCACTAATGTTATTCCCTGAAATATAAGGAGAAAATTTTTCGATAAATGAGGCTTCTTCGTCTGAAACCGGTAAGCTAGAGATGCCAATGTAATTATTTACAAGACTTTGTCTTAGCATGTGTAAGCTATACAAAATAAATAGTTTTTGTCGTTCCTTTGAAGAGGCAGCAATTTCTTCTGCCCAATCTAACATGGCAATGACATCTTTTTTATAGGTGCAACGCATCAAGCTCATAAATTGATTTCTGTATTCTAGATTGGCTGCGTCATCTTTTACTAATTCTGCTGCTCGAATAAAATCCCCTTCTGAAAACGCGGAAATTGTTTGCGCAATTCTATCTTCCACCTCTTGATTGTTAACTAACTCGCTTGTTAAATCTGTTAAAGTGATTCTCGGTACAATTATCACTTGTGTTCGCGATTGAATTGTTGGCAGTAGTTTTTGTGGTTTTTCTGTTACTAAAATAAATAAAGTTTTGGGAGGCGGTTCTTCGATTATTTTTAATAATTTGTTCGAACAGGTAGCATTCATTTCGTCTGCACACCAGATAATCATTACTTTGTAATCACCTTGGTATGACTTCAGGTTTAATTTTTTCTGAATATCCAAACTCTCCTCTGTGCCAATAATTGGTTGTCGTTCTTTTGTGTCAATTATATTGGTCCAATGAAGCAAATCGAAGTAAGTGCTCTCTTTAAGTTGTTCCCGCCATTCTGCCAAATAAGTATTAGAAATCCCTTTGTTTGCTAAGACAACAGGAAATACAAAATGTACATCGGGGTGCACAAAATCATTCATTTGTGTGCAGGAATGACAGGTACCGCAACTATCTTTTTCTTCCTTGTTTTCGCACATTAAATATTGTGTAAACGCAAGCGCTAAGGAAAGAGTCCCGTAACCATGTTTTCCAGCGAATAACTTTGCATGGCTTACTCTTCCTGAATTAATCTCATGAATAAAATCCTCTTTTAGTGAATGCTGCCCAATTATCTGTGAAAATTGCATAATGTAAAATTAGCGCAATTTTAAAAGTATAGTTTAATTATTGCCTTTTGTTTATTATTTTTATTGAAAATATTCTCGATATGTCCAAGACCTTCTTTTTATTATTTGCTTTGATTTGTTCTGCCTTCGCCTTTTCTCAAGAGCTTGAAATTAGTGAGAGCAATTATACATTTTCAGTAGGAAATAAGCCCGCGATTATGCTTTCCATTCCTTTTGCAACCAAAGAGCAAGTAGAAGATGCATTAAAATCATTCATGAAAGACTGGGGAAAACATAAAACACATAAGGACGAACATACGGTGCTCATTGGAAGCTCAAAGGCAGTAGGGGATAAAACTTTCGATGCCTACGCGGTGATTACAGAAAAGAAAGGCGAGCAATTCTCAATTCAATTTGGCATTGATTTGGGAGGCGCTTTTTTGAACAAAAAAGACCATCCGGAGCAATTCGCTGTTTGGTCCAAACTACTTAAAGATTTTGGCCTTAAAACAGTTACTTCAATTATTAATAATGAATTAGATGCCGCCAACCAAGTGCAAAACAAATTCATTTCCGAACAAAAACAATTAGAAAATGACATTAAGGATTATCAAAATGATATTGAAAAAATGAAAAAAGAAATTGTGGATAATGAAAAGCGAATTGAGGAAACAAAATCGAAACAAACTTCTAAGCAAGCGGATATAAAAAAGCAGGAAGAAGTGTTAGAGGCCTTAAGTAAAAAAATGAAGTCGATTCACTAGTCGATTTGATTCCCGCCAACGATTATTACAATTTCTCCTTTCACTTCTTTTTGTTGAAAATGAGCTAAAACTTCTTCTGCCGTTCCACGTGCAAATTCTTCGAAAAACTTTGAAATTTCCCTGCAGACACAAATTTTACGATCGGCACCAAAATACTCCACAATTTGCCCCAAGCATTTTATTAGTCGGTGTGGGGATTCATACAAAATAATCGTACGACTTTCTTGACTGAGTAAAATCAACCTAGTTTGTCTTCCCTTTTTATGAGGCAAAAAACCTTCAAAAACGAACTTGTCACAAGGTAATCCACTTGCAACAAGCGCTGGAACGAAGGCAGTTGGGCCAGGCAAGCATTCTACCGGGATGTTCGCTTCAATACAGGCACGTACCAATAAAAATCCTGGATCTGAAATGCCAGGTGTCCCAGCATCTGAGACTAACACGGCTGTTTCTACTTCTTGTATTTTTTCAATTACACGATCTAATAAACGGTGTTCATTTTGACTATGAAAAGAAAAGATGGTGTTGGTGATGTTCAGGTGTGCAAGCAATCGTTTCGTTACCCGGGTGTCTTCAGCGAAAATGACCTGCGCACTACTTAATATACGGATTGAACGCAAGGTGATATCTTCTAAATTTCCTATTGGAGTTGGTATAAGTATCAATCTAGGCATAATTTATCGACGTCTGTTTTTCTATTTACTATGAAAATACTTTTCTTACCACCTCCTCAATTTTTTCACAAAGCACTACTTTAATTTTGAAGTCAGAGATTGTGATGCCTTTATTATATTTGGAGAGGTATATAGTTTTATATCCTAATTTTTGCGCTTCGTGAATTCTAACCTCAGCTCTATTTACTGGCCTTACTTCTCCCGACAATCCCACTTCTGCAGCAAAAGTAATGCCTTGTGGAATTGGTAAATCAGCATTAGATGATAAAACAGCCATCGTTACTGCTAAATCAACGGCAGGGTCATCAACTTTTATTCCACCAGCAATATTTAAAAATACATCCTTCGCCGCCAATTTAAAACCACATCGTTTTTCCATAACTGCTAAAAGCATGTTAAGACGCTTGGCATCAAAACCAGTTGATGAGCGTTGTGGCGTGCCGTATGCAGCAGAACTTACAAGCGCTTGGACTTCTACTTGCAGTGGTCGCATCCCTTCTATGGTGGTGGCAATTGCGACGCCACTTAAATTACTATCCGTATTGGTAATTAATATTTCTGACGGATTGTCAACTACGCGCAATCCGGTTCCTTGCATTTCATAAATCCCCAGTTCGTTGGTTGATCCAAAGCGATTTTTAACCGTACGCAATAATCGATACACATGATTTCTGTCGCCTTCGAACTGAAGTACGGCATCGACCATATGTTCCAACACTTTCGGTCCTGCAATAGAGCCATCTTTGGTGATGTGTCCAATTAAAAAAACGGGCACGTTTGTTTCCTTCGCAAAGCGAAGTAATTGAGCGGTACATTCACGCACTTGAGAGACACTACCTGGTGAACTGTCAATCGCAGAAAAATACAAGGTTTGTATCGAATCAATGATTAACATTTGCGGCATTAATGCTTTTGCATGATTGATTATATTGATTAAATTGGTCTCAGTTAGCAATTGACATGCTTGATTTTTGATCCCAATTCTTTCTGCTCTCATTCTTATTTGTTGCTCACTTTCCTCTCCGGAAACATAAAGAATGGTCAAAGGTTCCTCAATGGCCATTTGAAGCATTAAGGTAGATTTTCCAATACCTGGTTCTCCTCCGATTAACACTAAAGCACCTTTTACCAAGCCGCCACCAAGCACTCTATTTAATTCGGTGTCGCGTAATGGAATCCGATTTTCTTCGAGATGCTGTATGTCACTTATTGGGGTGGGTTTGGAATTTCTTGAATCAACGGAAAAAGGAAGGGCACTCTTTGTATTGGATACTATTTCCTCCACAAAAGTGTTCCAAGAAGAGCACGATGGGCATTTCCCCAACCATTTAGGTGCTTCGAATCCACATTCCTGGCAAAAAAAAGCGCTTTTCTGTTTTGACATAATAATAAAGTCAAAGTTATAATTATCTATTGAATGTACTTGTTATCAAGTTAATTATTAAGTTATTATTTCGGAAAAAATAGTAATTCACTTTTGATAGTTAATATTTTTTTATTTTTTTTTGGTCTGATTGTTTTATGGAATATCAATTCAATTATTTTTGCGTTGAAGAATTGATAAAAGGATATAATTTATGTCAAAAAGAAGATCGATAATTAGTTATGACAAACTTTCTCTTGAACAGAAAAAGCAAATTTTAAAAGAATTCCCTGATGGGTATATTAATCATCTAACGACGATTAAAACTCCTACAGGAGAAGTGCTTGATGCGTTAATTTGGGATACGGATGAAATTATTTATTTGGTTAAAATTGTAAAGCCAAAAACAAAAGTTAAAATTATTTCTGACGATAGCGATGATGATTTTGCGGATGATTTGGATAAAGATGATGAAATCAAAGATGAGGACATGGACGATGAAAAAGAAGATGATTCTGATGATGACGTAGATGATTATGATAAGCCAGATGCCAACGATGATGATGATAAGGACTAGTTGTTTGTTTTTACCGTCATAATTTTCTTTTCCCTGACTTTTATTTATCTTTGAAGGAATATCTTGAAGATAATTATGAAAGTTCCTATTTCTTTTAATAAATTACCAACATCCCCTTCTATCGATAAGGTAGGAGTAGAGGAACGCGTTGCTAGATTCCAAACACGAAGTATTAAAAATGAATCGAAGCGTCAAGGGCTTGATTTAGTTTTGAGTATGATCGACCTAACCACCTTAGAGGGGAAGGACACACCAGGAAAAGTAAAACAAATGTGTTACAAAGCACATCATCTACATGATGTCTATGCAGGTGTGCCAAATGTAGCCGCAGTTTGTGTCTATCCTTCCATGGTGCGTATTGCAAAAACGGCTCTTAATGGAACAGATGTTAAAGTTGCTTCTGTTTCAACGGCTTTTCCATCAGGGCAATCAACTAGAGAAATAAAAATTACCGACGCGAAATTTGCCGTAGATGAAGGAGCGGATGAAATTGACATGGTTATTTCCCGTGGTAAATTTCTAGCCGGAGAATATAATTTTGTTTTTGATGAAATTGCTTCTATTAAAGAAGCATGCGGAAAGGCACGATTAAAAGTGATTCTCGAAACTGGCGAGCTTTGCACATTAGATAATGTGCGT
>CAMCQW010000062.1 GCA_945877045.1 Chryseobacterium gleum | reverse complement strand
GAAATACATGAATGAAATAAAACTTAGATGCACCGATTGTAGAATTGATTTTGTGGAGGCAGATATAAATGAGGGATATAACCCAGTTTTAGTAAATTATTTACTGAAAAGAGAAAAGATGTTTTAAAGAGTTTACTATGCTCAATACTAAATACTATTTTTGTTAAATGCTATCTGTAGAACAAATAATGGCGCCAATTTTCAATGAAATGGTTCAATTCGATGAACATTTTAAGGAAACAATGCGGTCCAAAGTGCCATTGCTTGATAAAGTGACACAATATATTGTGAAGCGCAAAGGGAAGCAAATGCGACCCATGTTTGTTCTTCTAACAGCAAAAATGTTGGGGGAAATTGGTGAAAAGACATACGATGCCGCTTCTTTAGTTGAGTTATTGCATACTGCTACCTTAGTGCACGATGATGTGGTCGATGATGCCAATGAAAGAAGAGGGTATTTTTCTGTGAATGCTTTATGGAAAAATAAAATTGCTGTTTTGGTGGGCGATTACATGCTTTCAAGAATTTTATTATTATCACTCGAAAAAGAAAATACGGAGCTGCTTAAAATTGTAGCTAGATCTGTTCGAGAAATGTCGGAAGGTGAATTGCTTCAAATTGAAAAAACGAGGCGCTTAGATATTACGGAGGATATTTATTTCGAAATAATAAAGAAAAAAACAGCATCGCTTATTGCTACGTGTTGTGAAGCAGGTGCGATTAGTGTTGGGGAGAATGATTGGGCTGAAACAATGTTCTCTTTTGGTGAACTCGTTGGAATTACATTTCAAATTAAAGATGATATTTTTGATTATGGTTCTTCTGATAAAATTGGTAAGCCAACAGGTATTGATATCCGAGAACAAAAGATGACGCTTCCGTTTATTTATGCAATAAATAATGCTTCTAAGGCTGATCGAAAAGTATTAATGGATATTGTTAAAAATAAAAATGATGAATCTGAAGCGATTAATCGTGCGATTGAAATAATTATTCGATCGGGTGGAATTGACTATGCGTACGATAAAATGTTTTATTATGGAAATAAAGCACTGGACTTATTAACCGAAATTCCTGATTCTGATGCGAAAAACTCGCTGATTGGTTTGGTGAATTATACAATGTATAGAGAAAAATGAAAAAAAAAATTACTTACTTGCTTTTGATTGGATTAGTGTTTGCTTGTCAACAAAATAATGAGGACCTTGTTAAACCGGCTGATAAAAAAGAAAACTTAGTGGAGGTTAAGAATGGCATTTATACAGAATGGTATCCCGGTAAGAAAAGCAAAAAATTTGAAGGGGCACAAGACGAAAAATACCTCCGTCAAGGTAAATGGGTTTTCTTTTCTGAAGGGGGGAATGAACTTTCTATTACTTTTTATACGCATGGATTAAAGGATGGCTTTACAATTGTTAAATATCCAAGTGGTAGAATGCATTATCGAGGTGAATATCGCAATGATACGATTGTAGGTTTATGGACTACCTACGATGAAAATGGGAAAGTGACAAATGAGAAGGATTATGGCTACAAAGGGAAATGAGTAAAATTTCGTCGTTTATTATTGAAGAAATCATGCAAACATCTCGCATTGAAGAGGTGATTGGAGAATTTGTGCAATTAAAACGCGCAGGCTCAAATTTAAAAGGATTAAGTCCTTTTACGGATGAAAAAACGGCTTCGTTTGTGGTCTCTCCAGCTAAACAGATATTTAAATGCTTTTCTACAGGAAAAGGTGGGACAGTGGTTTCTTTTCTCATGGAAAAAGAACATTATTCTTATCCTGAAGCATTGAGATGGTTAGCTGAAAAATATGGTATCGAAATTCCAAATGATGTTGCTCCCACTGCTGAGGAATTAGCGCAAAATACAGAGCGAGATAGCCTTTTTATTATTAATGAATTTGCGCGTGAATATTTTGCGAAAAATTTACTCCACTCGGAAGAAGGAAAGGCAATTGGTTTGTCCTATTTTGAAGAACGTGGATTTAGAAGGGATATCATTGAAAAATTTCAGTTGGGTTATTGTCTCAATAAGGCCGATGATTTTACAAAAACGGCTTTAGGAAAAGGATACAAATTAGAATACCTGGAATCTGTAGGTCTAACAAAATCAAAAGAGGAAAAGAAGTTTGATTTCTTCCGTGGAAGAGTTATTTTCCCTATTCAAAGTATCTCAGGAAGGGTATTAGGTTTCGGTGCTCGCACCTTGCAAAATGACAAAAAAATCGCTAAGTACTTTAATTCCCCTGATAGCATCGTTTACAATAAAAGTCAAATTTTATATGGACTTTTCTTTGCGAAAGGGGATATTACAAAGTATGATGAATGCTTGTTATGTGAAGGTTATACAGATGTAATTAGCATGCATCAAGCGGGTATTCAAAACGTTGTTTCATCTTCGGGAACTTCACTTACCAAAGAACAAATTAAACTAATAAGTCGGTATACTAAAAATATAACGATTCTTTTTGACGGGGATGCCGCAGGAATTAAAGCTTCATTTCGTGGCATCGATTTAATTTTGGAGGAAGGGATGAATGTGAAGGTGGTACTTTTTCCAGATGGTGAAGATCCAGATTCATATGCGAAGGGGCATAGTACGGATGAAACAGTGCGTTTTTTATCAGAAAATAAGAAGGATTTTATCACCTTTAAAACATCGGTATTGTTGGCTGGAGGTCAAAACGATCCACTACATAAAGCCAATATGATTAAAGAAATTATTCATTCTGTTTCCTTAATTCCGGATCATATAATTAGAAGTATTTACGCTAAAGAAATAGCAACGCATTTTGATATTGCTGATGATATGGTCAGTAATGAGTTAATACGCTTGCGGAAAAACATTCTTGCGAAAACGATGAACGAGCCAATTTTTCGCGATTTGGAAGTGCAAAACACCGTTGCTCCGAGGCAAATTCTTCAAGAAAAGAAAGCGGTATTAATTTATGAATTAGAATTGATTCGAATCATGTTGCAATTTGGTACCCGTGAAATCGAAACATTAGTAGGACAGGAAAATGAAGCTCGAAAATTAACTGTTGTCGAGATGATCTGTCATGAATTGACAAATGATGAGTTGAGTTTTCAAGACCCATTTTGTCAGGAAATTCATGGCTTATTTGTACAAGGAATAAATGAGGGAATTATCTATTCGGTCACCTATTTTCAAAATTTGGAGGATCAAAAGTTAGTTAATTTTATTAGTAATTTAGAAACCCTAGAGTCAGAATTAAGTCCTAATTGGATCCTGAAATTTAATATTTTCACTAAGACGGAAGAAAAAGATTTACTTCAAACTGTTTCCAATTTATTATGTAATTTTAAATATAATAAGGTGAGTGAACATATTTTATCGCTTCAGGATAAATTAAAGGATCCAGCTCTTTCAAATGAAAATATGATGGATATCTTAGCGGAGCAAATGGCATATGAACAGGTTAAAAAAGTACTAACGGGTCAACTGGGCCGCATTATTCTAAAATAAGATGTTGAGTAGAACTATTTTTCAATTAGGTCCCTTTAATATATGTTTTTGGAACATCGTTTTTTTGACAATTATCTTTCTTGTTGCATTTGTTTTGCGAAGAGTTGTCCTTCGATCTTTAAAAAAGTATTTTAGAAATGCTAATATCAACATTGAAGGACGCCGTCTTACTTGGCTGAAATTGGTGAGCCAAAGTGTATACTTATTTGCCCTTTATTTCGCCGTTTATAGTTTTCGTTTTAATAATGAATCAATCACTTTCGCTGATTTTATTAATTATAAGTTGATAGATCTTAAATCGTTTAATCTTTCTTTCTATCATATTTTAGTCATCATTATCGTTTTCATTGGCACAAAAATGTTGGTCAATGTCACAAAGCTATATTTGAGTAGAAAGTTAAAGGCGAACATAAATGTAGAGGATGGCACCGAATATATTTACATCAAAATCGCAAAATATTTTATCTATTTAGGATCTTTTTTAATTACCTGTCAAATATTATCAATCAATTTAACATTGATATTAACGGGTTCGGTAGGCTTATTAGTTGGTCTCGGTCTTGGGCTACAGGATGTTTTTAAAGATTTAATTGCTGGGGTGGTGCTTTTAGTGGAGGGAAATATTAGGATTGGAGATATTATTGAGGTTACTGGGACATCCAACCAAGCTTCTATTGTTGCTAAAATCATTAAGATTAATGCTCGTACTACTCAAATTGAAACGAGGGACGGGAATGTGCTAATTATACCAAATACTCGGCTAACCCAACAACAGGTTGAAAATTGGTCGCACGGTTCAGAATTATCACGTTTTTCGATTGAGGTAATGGTCGAATATGGTTGCGAAACAGAACTGGTCTCTAATTTATTAATTAATGCTGCTTATGCGCATCCTAAAGTAAAAAAAGACCAGCCAGTTTTTGTCCGATTGGCAGATTTTTCGGACAATGGATTAGCCTTGGAATTAATATTTTGGGCCGACCAAAGTTGGGACATTAATAACTATAAATCGGATCTTAGGTTTGAAATTGACCGCTTATTCCGCCAGAACAATATTACTATCCCGTATCCTAAAAGATCTGTTGAAATCAGCAATCAAAAATCAACTAACTAAGCATTTTTTATACAGCTGTATCGTGTTTTCAATACCTAGGTATAAGGAATCGCATAGTAATGCATGACCGATCGATACTTCCGATAAAAGGGGAATATTTGATTTAAAATAGGCGAGATTTTGTAAGCTTAAATCGTGACCAGCATTTATTTCTAATCCTACTGACGAAGCAAAGTGTGCTGCTTTTACATACATTTCAATGCTTTTCGCTGGATTTGATTCATATTGTTCTGCAAATGGCCCTGTGTACAATTCAATGCGATCGATGCCTAATGAAGCCGCCAATGCTATGTTTTCAAGGTCTGTATCAATAAATAGGGATACTCGTATTTCTAATTTTTTCAGTTGACTTATAATCTCTTTAAGGAAAACGATGTTTTCTTTTACGTCCCAACCAGCACTTGATGTAAGTACGCCCGGTGGATCTGGAACCAAGGTAACTTGTTTGGGCTGGCATTCTGCCACTAAAGCCATAAAGGTGGGGTCGGGGTATCCTTCAATATTCAATTCTGTTGTAAGCACCTTGCTAAGTGCTCGTGTATCATTTCGGGTAATATGGCGTTCGTCAGGTCGCGGATGTACGGTTATACCATCGGCACCAAAACGCTCACAATCAAGTGCGAATTGCACCACATTGGGCATGTTCCCACCGCGAGCATTTCTTAGGGTTGCGACCTTATTAACATTAACGCTTAACTTTGTCATGTAGTAAATTTACCGCTCCAAAATTACAAACTCTCAAAGGATTTTACTACTTTTGATCCTCCTTATGCGAGCATTTGAACTTATTACAGACGAAATCCCTCCCCTAATTCATACTGATTCAGGCGAAAAAGCCATTAATTGGATGGATGAATTCAAAGTGTCGCAATTGGCGGTGTTAAAAAATGGTGTTTTTGTCGGTGTCGTCTCTGAATCGGCCATTTTAGATCGATTGATTTTATCCGATTCGTTAGATGTTTTGTTTGATCATTTGCCTCGGCCTTATGTTAATGAAAATGCACACATTTATGATGTTCTTGCTATGATGTCTGAACATAAATTGAGCATTATTCCGGTTTTAGATGAAAACGAGAATTACCTTGGTTGTACCAGTATTTTTCATTTGATGACTACACTTGCTAATATCGGCAGTATTAAAGAACCAGGCAGTATTTTAGTATTGGAGATAAATGCCATTGATTATTCTATGGCGCAAATCGCGCAAATCGTTGAAAGTAACAATGCCAAAATTTTAAGCTCCTATATTCTTTCTGATGTTTCTTCTTCTATATTAGAAGTAACGCTGAAAATCAATGAAATAAATTTAACAAGAATCATCCTTACTTTTGAGCGTTATGATTATAAGATTAAAGCGTCATATCAAGCTGGTGTTAACGATGAGGATGTACGATGGAAGTACGATGCATTAATGAATTTTATGAAATTTTGAGCATGAGGGTAGCGATCTTTGGTAAAAAAATAAACAAGAATATTTCGGAATATTTTCTTAAAGTATTGTCAGTTGCTGATGAACTAGGCTGGACAGCTGTTTTAGAATCTGAACTAAATGCTAGCTTAATTGCGAAGTGTGGTATTCGTGAATCGTACGATACTTTTAACTCCTTTAATGACATGCGAACCGGTATCGATTTGTTTATTAGTCTTGGTGGTGATGGTACATTTCTAAAGTCGGTGCAGTTTATCCGCGACTCGGGGGTCCCGATTTTAGGAATCAATACAGGAAGGTTGGGTTTTCTGTCTAATATTTCAAAAGAAGATATCGAAGTTAGTTTGGTGAATATTGATTTGAAAAAATATGATTTCCAACTGCGATCTTTGTTGCGGGTGCATACGGCAGATAATATTTTTGGAACGGACAATTTTGCCCTGAATGAGCTAACTCTTCAAAAGCGCGATACCTCTTCGATGATAACGGTTCACGCAAGTTTGGATGATAAGTATTTGAATAGTTATTGGGCAGATGGTTTAATAGTTTCAACGCCAACAGGTTCAACGGCTTATAACCTGAGTTGTGGCGGGCCGATTATTACTCCTGGTTGTCAAGTTCATATACTAACACCAATTGCGGCACACAATTTGAATGTGCGCCCCGTCGTTGTGCCGGATCATTTGCCAATTAAGTTAAGTATTGAAGGTAGAGACCGAAGTTACTTGATCAGTTTGGATGGAAATTCTAAAAGTGTGAAGTTGGGAGAAGAAATCATCGTCGAAAAGGCGGAATTTATGATAAATGTAATTAAATTTGAACACAATAATTTTTTAGATACCATCCGAAACAAAATGTTTTGGGGAGTTGATAAAAGAAATTAAAAACAATCTATTATGAAAAAAACATGTATTATTATCGGTTTAATGAGCTTTACAGGAATGATGTTTGCTCAAAAAAAACCAGTAACTGTTGAAAAAGCGCCAGTTATTAAAAATAGAATTGATTCGGTTTCTTACCTTGTAGGTGCAAGTATCGCTGGAAATCTAATGACAGAAATGAGCGAGGGAAATATCGATTTAATTATTCAAGGAATTAAAGATGCTTGGGAGAAAAAGACGCTTGCTGTTGCAGATCAAAGTAACATGTGTGTAAATAATTATTTCCAAGAAAAAAACCAAGCTAAAAAAGCAACTGAAGATAAGATGAATGAAAAATATAAAATTCTCGGTGAAAATTTCTTGAAAGATAATGTGCGTAACCTTGGTGTTGTTGTTACTGAATCTGGTTTACAGTATAAAATTCTTGGTGAAACAGATGGCCCGAAGCCAAGCGCTACTTCTAAAGTGAAGGTTCATTATCACGGAACAACTATAGAAGGAAAAGTTTTTGATAGTTCTGTTGATCGAGGTGAGCCTATCGAGTTTCCTTTAAATCAAGTAATTCCGGGATGGACAGAAGGTCTACAACTGATGTCAGTTGGTTCAAAGTTTAAGTTTTTTATCCCACAGAACTTAGCTTATGGTGCACAATCGCCATCGCCAGATATAGCTCCATATTCAACGCTTATTTTTGAAGTTGAATTATTAAGTTTCGAAGACGCTCCAAAAAATTAAAAATGAAAAACGCTATCTTCTTCTGTATCCTTTTTCTTTCAGCTCAATTTGCGTCAGCGCAAAAACTGGAAAAAGGCATGTATGCTCAATTCAATACCTCTAAAGGGGTAATTATTTGCGCGCTAGAGTTTGAAAAAACCCCCATGACCGTTGCTAATTTTGTTGGCTTAGCGGAAGGGAAGTTTGAGCACGCAGATAAAAAATTTGATAAGCCATTTTACAACGGATTAAAATTTCATCGTGTCATAAAAGATTTCATGATTCAAGGTGGCGATCCACTTGGAACAGGAAGTGGAGATCCAGGTTATAAGTTTTACGATGAAATAGTGGCTGATTTAGTACACTCAGGTCCAGGGATATTGTCAATGGCGAATTCTGGTCCCAATACAAACGGTAGTCAGTTCTTTATAACTCACAAGGAAACTCCTTGGTTGAATGGAAAACACACTGTTTTTGGACACGTGGTTCAAGGTCAAGATGTGGTTGATTTAATTGCGCAAAACGATACGATTCTTAGTCTTCAAATTCTTCGAATTGGTAAAGCGGCAAAGAAATTTAATGCGACTAAGGTATTTGGGGTAAAATTTACTGCCGCGAAAGCAGCTGATGAAGTTATAAATGCTGAGAAAAATCGCTTGGATGCACTTGCGGCCTTAGAGTATGCAAAGATCGAAGCCATGGGAAATGATGGCTATAAAAAGTATATGTATGAACAAGTTTTACTTAAATACCCAAATGCTAAACTTAGTGCCACGGGATTAGTGTATGATATCGAAAATATGGGCGAAGGAGACAAACCTGTTCTTGGTTCAAAAATGGGACTCCACTACAAAGGTACTATTCGAGCGGACGGTAAAAAGTTTGATTCTTCCTATGATCGAAATTCACCCTTGGAATTCAATTACTTAGTTCAAAAGATGATTCCAGGCTTCGAAGAAGGAATTGGAATGTTAGGAAAGGGAGGGAAGGCAACCTTGATTATTCCTTATTTTCAAGCTTATGGTAAAGAAGGGCGCCCTGGAGCGATTCCTCCGTATTCAGATTTGGTTTTTG
Source organism: Chryseobacterium gleum (assembly GCA_945877045.1). Lineage (GTDB taxonomy): Bacteria > Bacteroidota > Bacteroidia > Flavobacteriales_D > Crocinitomicaceae > UBA952. The sequence continues at coordinate 496 of CAMCQW010000062.1, read as the reverse complement.
AAATAGAAATATTGCAAGTTGACCCTCCTAATTCTTTGCCACAACCAGATCATATCCACACAGAAGGCGACGGACATAAGCATTAATTCCTGCTTATTTCTTAATTGGTATAGGCGTACATGATAATATTCGCGCCCATTTGCAATGCTTGAAGGTGTTTTTCAGCAGGATCATTGTGAACCTGTGGATCTTCCCAACCATCGCTTAAGTCTGTCTCGAAAGTATACAAACAAAGTAATCGACCATCTTGAATTATACCAAAGGCCTGCGGACGTTTTCCATCATGTTCATGAATTTTTGGAAGACCGTTAAAGGTATACTTTTGCTTGAAAATGGGATGATTAAAGGGTAATTCCACTAAATCTGCCTCTGGAAAAACTTTTTTCAATTCAATTCGGATGAATTCATCCATTCCATAATTATCATCGATGTGTAAAAAACCCCCCGCTAATAAATATTGCCTAAGGTTTAAGGCTTCCCCTCTAGAAAAAACTAC
>CAMCQW010000061.1 GCA_945877045.1 Chryseobacterium gleum | reverse complement strand
TGAAAGAGAACAAGAGAATAGAGGGACCTTATAGAAAAAACCCGGTTTTTAAACGGTCATAATTTCTTTTTCTTTTATTTCTAAAAGTTCTTCAATTTTCTTTATGAATTTGTTGGTGACTTCCTGAACAAAAACCTCGGCGTCTTTGGTCATATCTTCTGATAAACCATCGTTTTTTAAATTCTTAATAAAATCTATAGCGTCTTTACGGTTGTTGCGAATACCAACTTTTCCGGATTCACCTTCACTTTTTGCCTTTTTCACTAAATCTCTTCTTCTTTCTTCGGTTAGTGGCGGCACGGCAATTAATAATTGTTCACCATTACTTTGTGGATTTAATCCAAGGTTGGCATTCATAATACCTTTGGCGATATCGTTCAAGGTATTCTTTTCGAATGGCTGTACGGTGATTGTACGGGCATCCATGGTATTCACATTCGCGATTTGCTGTAAAGGGGTCATTGCTCCATAATACTCCACCATTACACCAACTAGCATGGCAGGTGTTGCTTTTCCAGCGCGTACTTTCAATAATTCATTTTCAAAATGAGTCATTGTTTTTGAATTGGAACTTTCTAATTCATCGTATACCATTTCAAGTTCTTCGGTCATCTCTTTTTTTATTAATTATGTACTAAAGTTCCAATATGGTCTTCTGTCAAAACTTTTAAAAGTGTTCCGGCTGTATCCATATCAAAAACAATGATTGGTAAGTTATTTTCTTTACAAAGCGTAAAGGCCGTTAAGTCCATTACATTTAAGCCCTTAGCATAAACTTCATCAAAGGTAATAGTGGTAAATTTCGTTGCAGTAGGATCTTTTTCTGGATCGGCTGTATAAATTCCATCTACCCGTGTTCCTTTTAATATTACCTCTGCATTTACTTCGATTGCACGCAATGAAGCAGCGGAATCGGTTGTAAAAAAAGGATTGCCTGTTCCAGCTCCAAATATTACTACGCGTCCTTTTTCTAAATGGCGAACGGCTTTTCGTCTAATAAATGGCTCAGAAATCTCTTTCATCTCAATCGCTGATTGAAGGCGCGTTTCTACTTTGATCGCTTCTAATGCAGCTTGTAATGCCATGGAATTAATCATTGTAGCGAGCATTCCCATGTAATCACCGTGTGTTCTATCCATGCCACCTTGTTCGGCTTGTACGCCTCTAAATATATTGCCTCCGCCAATAACGATGGCTACTTCAACACCTTTGTCTCGAATTTCTTTTATTTGTTTTGCATACGAAGTGATTCGATCGTTGTCAATACCGAATTGTTTGCTCCCCATTAAGGATTCGCCGCTTAATTTTAGGAGTATGCGTTTGTATTTCATGGTATTGATTTTAAACAAAGATAATATGATTATTTGAAATTTTTAACAATGGCTATTAGCTGATGGGATTTCTTTATGGGAGATTGTTTTGTCATTAATGAAATTCTCACCCTTGTTAATCGGTAAAATTTATTCTTCATCGTTATCCCAAGGTAGGCTTGCGTCTTCTGTTTTGCTTGATTCTGCAATTAATTGCTGTAATTCATTTAATTCTTCCTCATGCAATTCTCGGTATTGTCCTAATGGAAGATCTAATTTTATATTGATAATTCTTGTTCGAGTCAACTCCAATACTTCGTAATCTAAATAGTTGCACATTCTTCTAATTTGCCGATTTAGTCCTTGTGTCAATATAATTTTAAAGCTAAAAGTTGTTATTTTGACAACCTTACACTTGCGTGTTATGGTGTCTAGTACGGGAACGCCATTCCCCATTTGTTTAATAAATTCTTTGCTTATGGGCCTGTCTACACGAACGATGTATTCTTTTTCATGGTTATTTCGGGCGCGCAAAATTTTGTTGACTATTTCCCCATCGTTTGTCAATAATAATAAGCCATTGCTATTTTTGTCTAATCTTCCAATTGGAAAAATTCTTATTGGATAATCGATGAAATCTATAATATTGTCTATAACGTCTAAGCTGGTGGTGCATTCGATCCCCTCAGGTTTGTTAATTGCCAAATAAACTAGTTTTTCGGTTGTTTCATTGATCGATTTTCCATCGATGCAAACGTTGTCGCTTGGGGAAACTTTTGTTCCCATTTCTGGCACGATACCATTGATGGTCACCCGGCCATCTTCAATAAGTTTATCCGCTTCTCTACGTGAACATATTCCTTTTTCACTAATAAATTTATTCAGTCGTTTTAGATTGGATTCCATGGCTCAAAGGTATTCAAATAGACTATGTCAAACAAATCGATTTATTTCTCTTATGGCAGACTTCTTAAATTCAATTGTTTTAAAATTTAAACAAAAAAAAATCCCGTTTATAAAAACGGGATTTCACAACTAAATAATTTATAATTAGCTTAAAGAAAAACGTTTGAATTCAGTAACAGAAAGACCTTTCTCTGTAGCATTTAAAAATTGTTCAACGCTTAATTTGTTATCTCTAACAAATGGCTGACTTAACAAGGTATTTTCTTGAAAGAATTTGTTTAGTCTACCCATTGCAATTTTCTCTGCCATTTCAGCAGGTTTCCCTTCTTGAATAGCCAATTCTTTTCCTACTTCGATTTCACGTTCAATTGTTCTTGCATCAACACCGTCCTTATCTATAGCAATTGGATTCATTGCAGCAATTTGCATGGCAACTTGTCGACCTGCTTCTGCAGCAGTTTCAACATTATTGTTTAACCCAACTAAAGTAGCTAATTGATTCCCTGGGTGGTTATAAGCAACCACTTTCTCAGATTTGATAATTGCATAAGAAGACAATTCTAATTTTTCACCTAAGCGACCAATTTGCTCGATGATTTTTTCCTCTAATGTTAATTTATCATCGTAAGCAAGCGCTTTTAACGCATCAACGTTAGAAGGCTCTTGACTTAAGGCTAGATCAACAATTGATTGCACAAAAGAAACATACCCTTCGTTTTTAGCAACGAAATCTGTTTCGCAGTTTAACGCAAGAATTACGCCTGTTTGACCATCAGCGGCTGCTTGAGCCATGATTAAGCCTTCTTTGGCATCATTATCACCTCTTTTCGCAGCAACTTTTTGTCCTTTTTTACGAAGAATATCGATCGCCATTTCGATATCACCATTAGATTCTACTAATGCATTTTTGCAGTCCATCATTCCTGCACCGGTTTGTTGACGTAGTTTATTTACATCAGCAGCTGTAATTGCCATGGTCTATAAATTTATTGGTTTAAAATATTTGAGATTAAGCTTCTTCTTCCTTGTTATCTTCAGCAACTGGAACTTCTTCAGCAACAGGAGTTTCTTCAACAACTGGCACTTCTTCAGCAACAGGAGCTTCTTCAACAACTGGCGCTTCTTCAGCAACAGGAGTTTCTTCAACAACTGGCGCTTCTTCAACAACAGGAGCTTCTTCAGCAACTGGCGCTTCTTCAGCAACTGGCGCTTCTTCAGCAACAGGAGCCTCTTCAACAACTGGCGCTTCTTCAGCAACAGGCGCTTCTTCAACAACTGCCGCTTCTTCAGCAACAGGAGCCTCTTCAACAACTGCCGCTTCTGTATTCTCCATCGAATTTAATCGTTTTCTTGTCTTTGGAGCGGTATTGCCTTTTGCCTCAACTAGTTCTTCTGAACCCGTTTCATTTTCAGGCTTCATGTTCTTTCGATCTTCTAATCCATCACGAACTGCATCACAAATCTCGTCTAAAATTAACGTGATTGATTTTGTAGCATCATCATTCGATGGAATAGGAAAATCAACCATCTTAGGATTTGAATTAGTATCAACCATTGCAAAAACTGGAATGTTTAAACGTTTGGCTTCAGCTAAAGCGATGTGTTCTTTTAAAATATCTACGATAAAAATGGCCGCTGGTTGACGTGTCATTTCAGAAATTGAACCAAAAGTTTTTTCCAATTTATCACGTTGACGTGTTTTGAATAATTTCTCACGCTTGTTCAATGTTTCCCATGTACCATCCGATTGCATTTTGTCAATCATAGTCATCTTCTTGATTGACTTTCGTGTCGTTTGGAAATTTGTTAGCATACCACCTGTCCACCTTTCTGTTACGTAAGGCATATTGATTTTAGTAACTCGTTCAGCAACTATTTCTTTTGCTTGTTTTTTTGTTGCAACAAAAAGGATTTTTTTACCTGAGCGTGCAATTTGTTTCATGGCTGCACATGCTTGATTTAAATGAACAATTGTTTTGTTCAAATCGATGATGTGTATTCCTTTCTTCTCTTCGAAGATATAAGGGGCCATTGCTGGATTCCACTTTCTTTTTTGGTGACCGAAATGAACTCCGGCGTTTAAAAGTGTTTCAAAATTTAATTTAGACATATATAATTTATTTGTTTACGTTCCTTAATTAGTTCAACAGTTGAGGGATCTAAAAGATGGGTACTCAAAAGTTTGGATACTAAACCTCCAATATCGATTAACGTTTCGAGAATTGGAATTTCTTTCTTGCTTTTGGTTGTCCTGGTTTTTTACGTTCTACCATTCTCGGGTCACGTGTCATTAAACCATCCGCTTTTAATAACGGCTTGTAATCAGCTGAGATTTCAACTAATGCACGAGAGATACCTAATCGAATAGCTTCTGCTTGTCCATTAATTCCTCCACCCATTACGTTTACTTTAACATCATATTTACCAACGGTTTCCGTTAAAATAAATGGCTGATTAATTTTTGCTTGTAGTACATCAATTGGAAACATCACAGCCATAGCCTTTTTGTTAATTGATATAGTGCCTTTTCCTTTGGATAAATATACACGAGCCACAGCCGTCTTTCTTCTTCCTAGAGCGTTTATAATTTCCATATTATTTAAGTGAATCTAAATTTAACAATTCTGGTTGCTGTGCGTCATGCTTGTGTGTATTACCTGCATATACCTTAAGGTTGGTAAATAATCTTCTCCCTAAGGTGTTTTTTGGCAACATCCCTTTTATTGCTTTTTCAACAAGTCGTTCAGGATGGTCTCTTAACATGTTTTCAGCAGAAGTGAAACGTTGACCTCCAGGGTAACCTGAAAAGCGAACATATTCTTTTTGGGATAATTTAGCACCTGAGAAAGTTATTTTCTCTGCATTGATAATGATAACATTATCACCACAATCTGCGTGAGGTGTATAATTAGTTTTGTATTTTCCTCGGATTACTTTTGCAACTTTACTCGCTAGTCTTCCTACGGTATGTCCTTCTGCATCAACGATAAACCACTTTTTATTGGCGGTTTGAACATTTCCAGAAATTGTTTTATAACTTAATGTATCCACGTTATATTCTTTATATGAGCACTAAAAACCCTAAAATTAGGGGTGCAAAGATAGGATTATTGTTTTTATTAACAAAGGAATTAAATAAAAAATAAAAGAATTTTTTATCGGCTTTTAAAAGTGCTAATTGCTTCGCGTGTAAAATCACTTAAAACCAATTTTCCACTTATGCTTGCACGACTCACTAAAAGAGTATCCCAATCTTCGGTTCCTTCCCAAAATACTTGCTTAAGCTCTTGCATTGCAGCAGGATTTGAGTTGGAAAGTTTATGCGCCAACGATTGAATGGCACTATCCATTTCTGAGGTCGTCTCAAAAATTTCATTGTACAAGCCTTTTTGCATGGCCCATTCAGCGCTTCTCCAAGAGGTAGCATTGATGGCTAGCTCGCTCATAGCAGACAAACCAATTTTTCGTTGAACCGCCGGTCCAACAACAAAAGGACCAATACCCACAGCAAGTTCAGAAAGCTTTATAGCGGCATTTGTAGTTGCAAAACAATAATCTACCGCACTGGCAATGCCAACACCTCCACCGACAGCTTTCCCATGAATTCGACCAATGATTAACTTACTCGATTTTCGACAAGCATTAATAACGTTTGCAAAGCCTGAAAAGAATGTTTTTCCTGTTTCAAGATCTGATATGGCAACCAGTTCATCAAAGCTTGCACCAGCACAGAATGTTTTATCTCCCAACGATTGTAAAATAATAACCTTTACACTTGCCTCTTTGCTCAAATCTGTGATGGTATTTGCGAGTAGTTGTAGCAAAGCTCCCGGAAGCGAATTGCTTTGTGGATGTCCAAATGTTATGGTTCCAATTTCATTGTTTATAGAAATTTCAACGGTACCTTTATCTTCCATAGAATGAGTGCTTACTTTAAGGTAATACTATCCGTCCCTATAATAATTCCATCGCAAATAACCTTTATCTTGTAATTTCCTTTTATGGCTTTTTCTGCCTTGAAATCATAGTAAATAGAAACGTCGATAGCTTGATTTTGATAGTCAATCTCTTTTTTGTCGGAGTAGGCTACATTTCCTTGATCGGTATCGACGGTGTTATTTGATCGAGCTTGAAGAATTCTGCCATCTGGGCTGGTAATCTGTAAATAAACTGATTTTTTTCCAGCGCTTGCTAAGGGATTTTGCGAAACAGTAAAGCTAGACATTATTTGAACGGTGTTTTTTGCTTTTTCAGTTTCTTTAATCGTGCTGTTCCATTTTGATTGCAAAGCGGACGAATGAAACGAATAGGCATTAAGTTGGGCTCCTTTTTTTAGTTGAGTTGTCTTCTCCTCTACTTCTTTTTTGAACTCATCTCGCTCTGTTGTAGTCGTGTTTAATTGTGTTGACGTTTCATCCAGTTTTGAAGTTAATTCAATATTTAAGGTGTTTAGCGCATCAATTTGCTTAACATATCCCTTCATGATGTTCCGTAAAGTTTCGTTCTCTTTTCTTAACTGAAAAAGTTGTGAAGCGGTAAGGTTTTTATTGGTATTTAATTCATTTAATAATTTTTTTATTCTATCTTTTTGAATATTAAGACTGTCTGCTTTGCTTTGATCTTTTTCAATTAACTTGTCATAGGAATCCAACATGTTTTTGAAGTCTGTTTTTAAATCATTGGAAATGTTCCCTACATAGCCAGCCATCATTTTATTCATGCCGTCCATGTCTGACTTTAGCACTAAATTCTCATTGTTGCAAGTGTTTAATTCGGCCCTTTTACCTGACCACATATACGTAAGATAAGCCAAGGCGGCTAGTAAAATAAAGATGGTGATTAAATAAAATCCGTTGCCACTTTTTGTGTTTTCCTCGCTCATAGTTATAGTTTTATGTTGTTTTTATGTTCAATAGTATAATCAACAAGTTTCAATGCTGAATTGATAGGTTTCCATAATTTGATTTGCCAATAACTTTTTACAAGCATCGTTCACCTTCTCCTCGGCAGTTTTTAAATCAGCACAATTTATAAATAAACGTATATGCCTTCCAATGCGAACATTCTCTATTTCTGATAATCCAATGTTTTGCATTGTATTTGACACCGCTTTTCCTTGTGGATCTAGCAGGGCATCTTGGGGCATTATGTCGATTTCAGCTTTAAATTTCATTTGTTTTGTTTTGACGATTTTCAATTAAAGATAGCAATAAATACAAAATTACAATTATTGGGATTGCCCAAAGGAAAAAAACAATAAAACTTATTAATGATAATAGAAGTAATAAATAACGAAATTTATTATCGGTCCAAGAAAAGTTTGAAAATTTCAAGGCGATTAGCGGCATATTTGCGATTAATAGCATCGAAAACAGGCCTGTTATGCACGCGATTGAATAGCAATCAAAGACCAATAACATGAGTGAATGCTGACTGTTCCAAGTTGAAAAGTGATAACAAAAATATAGTGGAAAAAATAGAACAAAAATTGTGTTAAGCGGTGTAGGCACCCCAATAAATCGATCACTTTGATTTTTATCTACATTAAATTTTGCCAATCTAAACAATGATAAAACGGGAATAATAAAGGCTAAAAAAGGCAGGTACTTAATCGAAGCGTCAAAATGATTGGGTACATTATAAAAAATAGCTTGCATCCAAGCTTGGATTTGAAACCATGTGTAGGAAGTTGCCTGATAGTTGTAGTCATGTGGCGCAATAGTGCCATCATGAACACCAACAATTATCATCACCATTACGATTATTCCTGGTGCTAATCCAAATGAAATCATGTCGGCTAATGAATCCAATTGCTTTCCAAGAAGTCCACTTTTGTTGAGTTTTCTTGCCAAAAAACCATCTAGAAAATCAAATCCCATTGCAGCGAATAAAAATAAAGGGGAAATGTCAATTCTTCCTGCTAAGGTTGCTAAAATGGAGGCTATTCCGCAAAGCAAATTCATACCAGTAAGCAGGTTCGGAAAAGTAAACATTTAGTTATTTATTTTTTTTTTCAACTATCACCTAAAATAGGAATTAAATAAAGTATTTTTATAGCAACTATTTATTGAAATACAAATAACACAATTTTTTGTCAATATTGGGGTTAAATAACCCTAAAATTTTAATATAATGAGAGGTTTAGCATGTTCTTTTTTACTTTTTCTTTCCGCATTTCCTGCGGTTTTCGCTCAAAAATATTCAAATGAGTTCTTGGCGATAGGTGTTGGTGCAGATGCATACGGAATGGGAAATGCAGTTGTTGCTTCGGCTGATGGTGTAAGCGCTGCTTATTGGAATCCTGCGGGTTTGGTGGGGGTAAAAAGCTGGTTGGAGGTTAGTGCTATGCACTCTGAGTTTTTTGCTGGCATTGCTAAGTATGATTATGTCGGATTAGCGCATGCTATAAATGATAGAAGCGCTGTGGGACTTTCTTTTATTCGTTTTGGCGTAGATGATATTCCAAACACGACTCAATTAATAGACAATAATGGTGTTATTAATTACGACAATATTACCACGTTTACTGCTGGTGACTATGCTTTCCTGGGGACCTATGCCTCCAAGCTCAAGGTAGAGGGAATGAGTGTTGGTGGGACAGTAAAAGTAGTTTATCGAAAAGTGGGCGATTTCGCAAAGGCTTGGGGATTTGGACTAGACGCCGGATGGAAATACCAAGTTAATAAAACGTGGCGTTTTGGTGTTGTTGCGCGCGATATGACATCAACGTTTAATGCTTGGGTGTTTAATTTAGATCCAGAAATGCAACAGGTTTTCTTGGCCACTGGAAACGAAATCCCTAGTAACGGCCTAGAATTAACACTTCCTAGAATAATTATGGCTTCTGCATGCCAATTTGATTTGGGTAAAAAAGGCCTCAACTTAGCCGCGGAGATTGATTTAGACCTTACCACTGATGGCAAAAGAAATACCTTAATTAGTGGCGCGCCTTTTTCAATTGATCCTCATATGGGAATTCAGTTTGGTTTTCGTGATATTGTGAAGTTGAGGGGAGGAATTTCTTCAATTCAATCATTTAGTAGGATGGATAATTCCACCTATTG
>CAMCQW010000060.1 GCA_945877045.1 Chryseobacterium gleum | reverse complement strand
TTTTCATTTAATTGATATTGTTCGCCACTTTCCGGACAGTTGGCCATCCCTTCGGCATTAAAAGCGAGTTTGTGCCCAAATTTACTCATCCAACCAACTTGTCGGGCTGGATTACCAAGCACTAAGGCATAGGGAAGCACTTCCTTTGTAACAACAGCGCCTGCTCCGATAAAGGCATATTCGCCAATCTCGTGTCCGCAAACAATGGTTGCGTTTGCGCCAATACTTGCCCCCTTTCTCACAATTGTTTTGGCATATTGTCCTCTGCGTACAACATGGCTTCTGGGATTTATCACATTGGTAAATACCATGGAAGGCCCAAGAAAAACATCATCCTCACAAATTACCCCCGTATAAATGGACACATTGTTTTGTACTTTGACGTTATTTCCGAGTTCTACTTCTGGAGATATCACTACATTTTGCCCAATATTACACCCTTCACCAATCTTACAATTGGCCATGATATGAGAAAAATGCCAAATTTTTGTTCCTTCCCCGATAGAGGAATTCGCATCTATGATGGCTGTCTCATGTGAAAAGTAGTTACTCATTAGTTTATAATGTATTTATCAAAATCATTATGTTCCGTAGCCATTAATTCTTCTTTGGTTAATCCTAAAAAATAGGCGTATGTGCGATCCAAGCCTTCTTTTCGATCAATTAACGGAGTCCAATCAAGCAATTTATTTGCTTTGGAAATATCAGGCCTTCGTTGTTTAGGGTCATCGATGGGTAAGCCTTTATACACTACTTTTTGTTGGGTATTTGTTAATTCAATAATTTCTTTTGCGAATTGATCAATCGTAATTTCAGCAGGGTTACCTAGGTTAACGGGATCAGCACAATCACTATGCAATAATCGAACAATCCCTTCTACCAAATCATCTACGTAGCAAAAGGAACGAGTTTGAGAACCATCGCCAAAAACGGTTAGGTCTTCGCCACGGATTGCCTGACCAATAAATGCTGGAAGAACACGGCCATCATTTAGGCGCATTCTTGGGCCATAGGTATTAAATATGCGAGCAATTCTAGTTTCTAAACCATGAAAATTATGATAAGCCATTGTAATCGCTTCTTGAAATCTTTTCGCTTCATCGTAGACGCCTCTTGGTCCCACCGGATTCACATTGCCCCAATATCCTTCATGCTGCGGATGAATTTCAGGGTCTCCATATACTTCAGAAGTCGATGCAATAAGAATTCGCGCTGTTTTAGATTTAGCTAAGCCTAAGCAATTATGCACGCCTAAGGACCCTACTTTTAGGGTTTGAATGGGGATTTTTAGGTAATCAATTGGACTTGCAGGTGAGGCAAAATGCAAGATGTAATCTAATTTGCCTGGGACATGAATGAATTTAGAAATATCGTTATTGTAAAACTCAAAATGTTCTAATTTAAAGAGGTGTTCAATATTTTTAAGGTTACCGGTAATTAGGTTATCCATACCAATTACGTGATAACCATCTTTAATAAATCGGTCGCAAAGGTGTGAGCCTAAAAAACCTGCCGCACCAGTAATAAGAATTCGTTTCATTGTTTCGCGTTTATGGTCTGACGACCTATGCTAAAATAACAAAAACCTTTGGATTCCATATCTTCAAGGTCGAATAAGTTTCTGCCGTCAAAAATCACATTTCCCTTCATTTCAGTTTTAATTCTACTAAAATCCGGATTTCTAAATATGCTCCATTCGGTACAGATTATTAGAGCGTCTGCATTATTCAACGCTTGGTATTCATCTTCTGCATAACTAATTTTATCTCCAACTAGTTGCTGTACATTCTCCATTGCTTCCGGATCAAAGGCTGTAATTACAGCTCCTGATTCTACTAATTTATCAATTAAATAAAGAGCGGGAGCTTCACGGATATCATCGGTGTCAGGCTTAAATGCCAAGCCCCAAACCGCAATGTTTTTCCCTGTTATATTCCCGCCGAAGTAATTCACTATTTTTGGAAACAAGACTGTTTTTTGACGGTTATTCACCTCCATAACAGAGCGTAAGACATTAAAGTCAAATTCATCATCTTTTCCTGCTTTAACCAAGGCCTGAACATCTTTGGGAAAACAAGAGCCACCAAAGCCAATTCCGGGGAATAAAAAGCGTTTTCCAATCCGATCATCAGAACCAATACCGATTCTAACTTGGTCTACATTTGCGCCAACTATTTCACAATAATTAGCTATTTCATTCATAAAGGTAATTTTTGTCGCCAAAAAAGCATTGGCGGCATACTTGGTTAATTCAGCGGATCTTGCATCCATAAAATAAATTGGATTGCCTTGCCGAACAAACGGTTTATATAGATTTTCCATTATTTTTCTTGCGGCTTCATCATTGGTCCCAATAATTACCCGGTCGGGTTTCATGAAATCACTAATTGCAAACCCTTCACGCAAAAATTCAGGGTTAGAAACAATGCTAAAAGGACAGGAAGTATTTTTCGAAATTATATCATCTACTTTATCTGCAGTACCAACTGGAACGGTACTTTTATCAACAATGACGGTATAATTTTGTATTAATTTAGCTACTTCTTCTGCGGATTTTAAAATGTATGAAAGATCGGCTGAACCATCTTCTCCAGGTGGGGTAGGCAAGGCTAGGAAAACAACTTCGGCGTCTTTTATCCCTTCGGCTAAGGAGGTAGTAAAAAATAGTCGTTTAGCGAGTAGGTTTCGCTGAAAAAAAGTGTCGAGTTGTGGTTCGTAAATAGTTACTTCGCCATTATTTAAGCGTTCAATTTTTGTAGCATCAATGTCTATGCAAGTAACAATATTCCCTGTTTCAGCGAAACAAGTCCCTGTTACCAGTCCAACATATCCAGTTCCAATTACAGCTATTTTCATTTTTTCTGAATGTATTCATGGATTTCTGATGTGATCAATTCAAGTTGTTCATCTTGCATTTCCGTATGAATGGGAAGCGAAATAACTATGGATGTTAGTTCATCAGTTACCGGTAAATTAGTGGCATCACTTCCAAAATGGGCAAACATTTTTTGGCGATGAGCCGGAACCGGATAATAGATCATAGATGGAATTTCTTTGGAGGCTAAATATTCATTTAATCCATTGCGATCAATCCCCTCCAATTTAATAGTGTATTGATGAAAAACATGCTTGGAATCATGTGCACGAAACGGAATACTCACGCCTTTTATACTTCCTAAAACCCCGTCATAGTAATCCGCCACATCTCTTCGAGCATCGATATAATTGTCTAATTGACGAAGTTTTATGCGCAATACGGCTGCTTGAATGCTATCTAAACGTGAGTTACATCCAACCGTATCGTGGTAATATCTTTTACTTTGGCCATGATTGGCAATCATTCTAATTTTTTCCGCTAGATCATCATCGTTCGTACACATTGCACCCCCATCGCCGAAGCAGCCTAAGTTTTTACTAGGAAAAAATGATGTGCAGCCAATATGTCCAATGGTTCCTGTTTTTACAACGGCTCCATTATCTAAGTGATAATCAGACCCAATGGCTTGTGCATTATCTTCTATTACAAATAGTTCGTGCTTTTCTGCGATAGCCATTATTTGATTCATGTCAGCAGCTTGTCCATACAGATGAACTGGAACAATCGCCTTGGTTTTTTCGGTGATTGCGGCTTCAATTTTGGATGGGTCTATGCAAAACGTTTCTGGATCCACATCAACAAAAATGGGTGTTAGTCCAAGCAGTGCCATCACTTCTGTGGTGGCAATATAGGTAAAAGACGGAGTGATAATTTCATCACCTGGTTTTAATCCTAAGCTCATCATGGCAATTTGCAAGGCATCTGTGCCATTGGCACATGGAATTACGTGCTTAATTCCTAAATAATCCTGCAGTTCGTTTTGAAAACCGCTTACTTCTGGTCCATTAATAAATTGGGCATTTTGTATTACCGAAAAAATCGCTTCATCAATGGCCGGCTTAATTTTTTCATATTGACTTATCAAATCAACCATTTGAATTTTTCTCATACCAACAATTGAAATAAATTTAAGTCAAAAGTAAGGGTTTTAGGTAAGATAATAGGTGTTCGCAAACAATAATTTAAATGGTCAAAAACAGATGAAAAGGGATAAAATAATTAGAATAGAAATATTTGTTAATTTTAGTTAAAGGATTAATAGTTAAAAAATTCAGTTCATAATAAACAGGTCTACTATTTTATCAGCGTAAAAAGCTAAAAAATAAATTACTTTTGGACAATGATTCAGTTTAAGACTTTATTAATATTAATTGTTGTGCTTTGTTTTGGTGTATTGCATGGCCAACGCAATGTGAAAGATTCCGCAATAGCGACTCCTTGGATTGGGGTTCATTATGGAGGAAATTTTCCTTCTGGTGACCTTAACGATCGATATGGTTACTTAAATCATATTGGCGTTATGGCAGGATATAAAACAGCGAAGCAATTGTATCTGGGCTTGGATGCCAATTTTATGTTTGGAAACAACGTTAAAATGACCGGTCTTTTTGATCATTTGGTTGATTCACAAGGAAACATCACGGATATTAATGGCGACATTGCAATTGTGTTGGTGATGCCTCGCGGATTTAATACCAATTTATCGATTGGAGGTTTGTGGCCTGTGTGGGGTTCCAACAAAAATTCTGGTATTTTCGTTCATGGAGGCGCCGGTTTTTTATTGCATCACATGCGGATTGAAACTCAGAATCAAGTGATCCCACAGTTGGAATTAGATTACAAGAAAGGGTACGACCGACTAACTACGGGAATTAATATCCATCAATTTATTGGGTATTCATTTATGGCAGATGGTGGGTTCTATAATTTTTATGGTGGATTGTATGCCCAACAAGGGTTTACAAAAAACAGACGAACCATCTTTTTTGATCAACCCACCACTCCTGTTTCAACGGATTTACGTTTAGATCTGCAAGTTGGTTTCCGCTTAGGTTGGTTTATCCCCATCTATAAGCGTAAGCCAAAAGATTTTTATTATAATTAAGATGAATTTGTTGTATAATTTTTCTGTTTTAGTAATTGGTTTTTTCATTCGGATTTATTCAGTTTTTTCTCCAAAAGCAAAAAAGTGGGTTGATGGCCGAAGAAATTGGGAGGAATCCTTAGATAGCATTCCAAAAAACCAAAAAATCTATTGGTTTCATTGTGCCTCATTAGGAGAATTTGATCAAGGATTAGACCTCATGTTTGCTTTAAAAGAGCGTGAACCCTCTTATTTGATCGTTGTCTCTTTTTTTTCGCCATCCGGCATGGATCATTATCAAAAGAGGAGAAACTGTGTCGATTACGCAGTGTATTTGCCGCTCGATACACCCAAAAATGCGGCGATTTTTATTCAAAAACTTCAACCTACTTACGCGATATTTATTAAGTATGAGTTTTGGGCTAATGTTATCTTTGCCGCTAAGAAACAAGGAGTTGTGTTACTTTCAGTAGCTACTTTACTTCGAAAGAATCAAGTTTATTTTAAATTTTATGGGGGATTCTTCCGTCAACTACTTCAATCGTTTGATTATTTCTTTGTTCAAAATAAGTCAACATTTACCTTGCTGCAGTCTATCCAAATAGAGCAGATAGCATGTGTTGGCGACACACGATTTGATCGCGTTTTGGCAAATCGCGCTGGAATAATTGAAAAATCAAACCTTGCATCTCTTGAAAATGAGATTTTTAGTACTTTTTTGGAAGGTGAAAAAGCCATTATTTTTGGTAGCAGTTGGCGAGAAGAAGAGGGCTTGTTACTTGCTTTATTGGAAAGTGGCTGCACACGAAAAATCATAGTTGCACCACACGATGTTAAAGAAGAAAATAGTGCGCGACTCATGGCTAGCATGGGTGATAAAGCCATTCGCTTTACAGCATTTAGCAATTACAGGCAACAACAGGTCTTAATTTTAGACACGATTGGTCATTTATCACTGGCTTATCGGTTTGGCGATATTGCAGTAATCGGCGGGGGATTTTCCGGTAAATTGCATAACATTCTTGAGCCCTTGGTTTTTGGTCTGCCGGTTATTTTTGGACCTAAGGTTAGCAAGTTTCCAGAAACCGAACAGCCACTTTTAGACGGCTTTGCATTCAAAGTAGCTAGCACAAATGAATTTTTAGAGGTGCTTAATACGATTCAAAAAAATACTACTGATTTAAGCTTGTCCGCTAGTTTGTATATTGAACAAAATGCTGGCGCTACTCATTCGATTAGCACGCATTCAATTTTTACCTTTTAATACGCTCTTTCGTTTTTCTTTTCAATCCAATTTATTGGATATATTTACATTTGTAGGCTTCAGCGGCTAAATTATATCAGATTACATGAAAAAAAGACTGGTTTTTGTTTTTATACTTTTCATTTGTTTTCACCTAGAAGCACAATCTACTTCACTTATAGGTACGGCAGCCGCAAATGAATATTCATTCTCGATATGCGCAGACAATGCTGGTAACGTATACTTCGGCGCAACGAATAACAACGAACCTTGGATTTTCAAAAGAGATGTCAACAACAACATCGTTTGGAGTCAAAAATTAAATACCGTTGCCGTTGGATTTTCCTCCGATGTTTCATGCCTAGACATTATAGGTGATACCATATTTGGTTGCGGTTGGCTAAAAACCGGATCAAGCATTCAAGGTGCCTTACTCTTTAAATTAAATGCAAGTACGGGTTCTATCTATTGGGTAAGGTCAGAGGCCACGAGCAAAACGTATTTATCCGCGATGAAATACGCGAACGGTAGATATTTTGCGTGTGGCTCTCAGACAAACAACGCAAACGGATACAATGGAAAAGTGATTGCTGTCTCCAGCGTAACTGGTTCAACTATCTGGCAAACACCCTCCATCGGACTCACTTTTCCTGGTTACGGAATAGATTACCTAGACGATTTCACCGCCGCATCCGAAATGGTCAATGGCAAAATGTTTATTACGGGCCGGTCCTATGTCAACGCAAACGCTACCAACATGCGTACCCTATTAATTGGTGTGAGCGATCAAGGAAATATTTTTTTAACTAAATACTTAGAATTCAATCCGGCAACAACACCCGCTGCGCGTTTTTATGGAGCTTGCATAGAATACGACGGCATCGATTCTCTCATTGTTCTCCAACACGGCGATGATGTCTGCATGTCGAATACTTGTACTGATTTTAAAGTAAGTCTGGTCAAAACTGATTTATTAGGAAATGTTTCTTGGTGTAAGGAATACAACGTAGCAACGGTTTCTACAGAATTGGGAAGAGGGCTAAGCGTTATTGCCAATAGCTATGTTTTTCACGGATTTGCAAATTATAATTTGAATAATTCTAAAATATTTGCCATTAAGACCAACAAACAAGGAGTCCCTGAAATCTCTAAACTGATTAGTTTTGGAACAGGCAATATTGGTCATAATATTGGCCCGCTAACTACCACTGGCGCGAGTGACTACAAAAACGCGAAACATTACATTCCCGGTTCATTTTTTACCACAAATACCAATAGCCGAGACATCGTTCAACTTGTGCTCAACGATAGCCTATTAGACCCTCTTGGTTGTTTTACAATAGCTCCGGTAAATGTAACAGTAACAGCGTTTCCTCCTTATTCCAATGTGCTAAACACGGTTCTTCCGCCTGATCAAGTTTTATTTGGTCTGAATCCTACACCTGCACTCTTAAGTTATGTCTCGCCCTGTAATACGGTTATCAGTTTTAGTCAGAATTCTACCTGCACATTTTCTGTCATTACTGCAAGTGCTTCCTCCATTGCCAACCCTACGTTTGTTTGGTCAAACGGAACTGTCGGAAACACAATTACAGCAACCAATAACGATACGTTATTTGTATCCGTACTCAATCCGCTTACTTGTTGTATAGTGGTAGATACCATCATTCCAGTATTCATTGCTTCTAACTTAACTGTTCAGTTGCCCAACGATACCACCATTTGTTTGGGTCCTACCAACAGTTTTACTATTGCTCCAACAGTAACACCGAACACTGCACCACTGACTTACCTCTGGAATAATCAAAGCGTAAATAGCTCCCTGAATATTACTCAATCTGGGACGTATTGGGTCGGTGTTTTTGATGGTTGCCAAACTGTTAGTGATACGATTGTTGTTACGGTGCAGTCAATACCAGCGCCAATTATTACTCCAACTGGGCCTACCACTTTATGCTTGGGTTCCAGCGTCACCTTAAGTTCAAATTATCCGGCTGGCAATCTTTGGAGCACAGGCGAAACCACAAGCAGTATTGTTGTTTCCTCAGCTTCAACCATCACATTAACCATTCAAATTGGGCAGTGCACCTCCCCGTCATCATCGATTCAAATTACCATACTCAATTTGCCTCCGCCAAGTGTAACGCTTTCGGGTGGAGGTAATTTTTGTCAAGGTCAACAGTTAGATCCGGTAGTGGTTAATTTGACCGGAACAGCTCCTTGGACGCTCAATTATATGATCAATGGGCAAGTGCAAGCTCCGGTAACAACAACAAGTAATCCTTACACATTAGGTCAAGTTCCTGGCACTTACCAAATCACTTCTATTCTGGATTCAAATTGTTCAAGTAGCAATCCTGTTTCCATACAACTGCTCGTGAATCCAATTCCTACAATAGATGTGGTTCCAATCACCATCTGTGAAGGTGCAAGCGGCACCCTCAACTCCATAGTTGATCTTCCGGGCGGCACATACCTATGGACTCCAACGAGTGTAACTACCGCTACAATTAACGTAGCACCAATAACGTCAACAGCTTATACGGTCGTCTATACTTTAAATGCTTGTTCGATTTCTGATACCGTTTTGGTAAGCGTAAACCCGTTGCCTTCTGTCTCTTTTGTTGCGGACACCTTAGTGGGTTGTGTGCCGCTTTCAGTCAATTTTACAAGTACATCAAACGGAGATCCGAATAGCTGCAGTTGGACGCTCAGTAATGGTCAAACGTTGACCGGATGTAACCCAAGTTTTGTATTTAACCAGCCTGGGTGTTATGATGTAACGCTCACCACAACACTCAATGGTTGCTCTTCTAGCACTACATCAGCACAGTACATTTGTATTGAAAACAATCCATTTACGCTTTTTTCTGTCAATCCAAGTACAATCAGCCAAGACAATGCGACGGTTCAGTTTTTTAATATGTCGACTGGTGCCACAAGCTATGCTTGGGATTTTGACGATAACACCACCTCTTCACTTTTTAATCCTACGCACACATTCGCTGCAAATGGCTCGAGTTACGATGTTACACTTGTGTCCACATCTTCATTTGGCTGCACTTCTTCGTATAGCCTTACAATAGGCTA
>CAMCQW010000059.1 GCA_945877045.1 Chryseobacterium gleum | reverse complement strand
CTTCCCATGGCAATGGCTATAATTCACGCTCTTCCTGTAGCACATCAAAAATCAAAATTTAGTCTTTATTTAGTCCTATCGATTGCTTATGCATCGAGTATTGGTGGAATGGCCACACTTGTCGGTACACCAACCAATACACAAATGGCAGCCATTTTAGAACAAAATTATGGTATTACTATTGGGTTTTTTGAATGGATGAAAATTGCTTTGCCTATTAGTTTGCTTATGCTTTTCATTACTTACGTTTATTTTTATTTTTCGCTTGGTAAAGAACGACTGGATTTACATGATTTTAAAATTGTAAAAAAACCTTGGTCCACGGAACAAATTAGGGTGGTTTTAGTATTTGGTGGGGTGGTTTTTTTATGGATATTTAAGGACTTAATCAATGATCTTACACCAGTAAAATACGACGATGAAAATGTGGCCATATTAGGCGCTGTCTTACTGTTTATCATTCCTGCCAATAAAACGAAAAAGCCACTTTTGAATTGGTCGGATACTGAAAAATTGCCTTGGGGAATTTTATTACTTTTTGGCGGTGGATTGGCGCTTGCTAAAATGTTAGAAGTGAATGGTATAGTTGCCTTATTAACGGATGTGCTCGCATCGTTTAATAATGAATCGATCTTTGTCATTATTGTTGCAATGGTCGCTATTACTATTTTTGCATCAGAATTATTATCTAACCTAGCCTTGGTTGTTATTTGTGTTCCAATTGTTGCGGCCTTCGCAAAATTTGCAGGTTTTGATATCCTGCAATTATGTATTCCCCTCACCTTAGCGGCAAGTTGTGCCTTTATGCTTCCTATGGGAACTCCGCCTAACGCTATTGTTTTTTCTTCTGGTTTTGTATCTATGGGACAGATGGCAAGGGCTGGTTTAGTGTTAAATATTATAGGTATTATTCTTATTTCCTTTTTTGGACTATTCTTTTTATAATCTTTTGGTTATATTCGCTTAATAAATTAAGCCTATGTTCTACGCTAAAAGACTTTTTGATGTTCCCTATCACCAAGTAAAAAATTATCCGAATGCTACAATGTTTGTTACCAAAGTATCAGGCGATTGGATTGGTACTTCAACACAACAATTTCTCGATGAGGTGATGCTTGTTTCTAGGGGGCTTATTTCGCTCAATGTACAAAAAGGAGATAGAGTATCCGTATCGGCGAATAATAGGGTAGAATGGAATATCTTTGACATTGCCGTTCAACAAATAGGGGCAATTCTTGTACCGCTTTATCCAACCAGTTCCGAATCTGATTATTCATTTATTATCAATAATGCTTCTGTGAAATTATTCGTGGTTTCAAATAAAGAATTGTTTGATAAAGTCGAAAAAATACGGTCTAATACACCTTCGCTAAGCTCAGTTTTTACTTTTGATGAAGTGGAGGGAGCCACTAATTGGAAAGCGATTCATAAAGAGGCAGCAAAAGTCGACGAAAGTGAGGTTATTAAGCGTATGGCTGAAGTGGCCCCTGAAGATATGGTGACAATCATTTATACTTCTGGTACTACTGGGAATCCCAAAGGGGTAATGCTTTCACATATAAACTTATTGTCAAATGTGGAAGCGTGTATTGCTCCTATCCCTGCATCTCAAGGTTCGAAAGTACTATCTTTTTTACCTGTTTGCCATGTTTATGAACGCATGTTACATTACTTGTATATGTATTTAGGCTGCTCTATTTATTTTGCAGAATCCATGGAAACCATTGGTGAAAATATCCGAGAAGTCAAGCCTGAGGTCTTTTCAGCTGTTCCACGTTTAATAGAAAAAGTTTTCGATAAGATTATGGCGAAAGGAGAGGATCTTTCTGGTGTAAAACGAAAATTATTCTTTTGGGCCGTTTCCTTGGCAGAAGAGTACGATTTTATGGGTAAAAGTTCTTGGTACCACTTTAAATTAAGTATTGCACGGAAATTAATTTTTAAAAAATGGCAGGAAGCTTTAGGGGGAAATGTGAGGGCGATTGCTTCCGGAAGTGCTGCCTTACAACCTAGATTAGCACGTATTTTCTTTGCTGCCGATATCCCTATTCTTGAAGGGTATGGCTTGTCGGAAACTTCACCTGTTGTATCGGTGAATTGTTTCGTCAAAGGTGTTCGGATTGGATGTGTTGGACAATTAATTGAGAAAGTCGAAGTCAAAATTGCTGAGGATGGAGAGATTTTGGTAAAAGGCCCAAATGTGATGATGGGATATTTTGAAAATGAGGAAGCTACGAATGAAGTTTTTGATGCGGATGGCTGGTTTCACACCGGTGATATCGGAACGTTTCAGGAAGATAAGTTCTTGAAAATTACAGATCGTAAAAAAGAAATATTTAAGACCTCTGGTGGAAAGTACATCGTGCCTCAAGCCATGGAAAATAAATTTAAAGAGTCTCGTTTTATTGAACAAATAATGGTGGTGGGAGAAGGAGAAAAATTCCCTTCTGCTTTTATTGTCCCGAATTTCCCATTTATTCGAGAATGGGGAGAAGACAATGATCAAGATTTTAGTGGACTTTCAAATGCGGATATCGCAAAATCAAAATTAGTTAATGATCGAATTGGAGAGGAAATAAATACATATAATAAGGAATATGGTAATTGGGAACAGATTAAAAAGTTTGCTTTGTTAGAAAAGGAATTTTCTATTGCAGCGAATGAATTAACACCAACCCTGAAGCTTAAGAGGAAGAAGATAATGGAGAATTATCAAGCTGAATATTCAACTATGTATTTGAATTAACAAAAAAAAACCACCGTTAAGGTGGTTTTTTTAAATCTAAATCTTAATTTTAATTAATTCGCTTTCTTAGAACAACAAGCTTTTTGTTCGCCTGCCCCACAAGATTTTGTTTCAGATGCACAACAAGATTTCTTTTTCTTACGCTTCTTTTTCTTGTCATCATCATTTAATTCAACCTTAATACCATTTGCTGCTGCATAGGTATTAATTGCCATTGGAGCTACAAATGTGCTTAATGTCAATACTAATAGTAATTTTTTCATGGTTTTGTTTTTTGTAAAGTTATACATTAATTAATAATATTTCCAAGTATTGTCAATTTTGATTGAACTTTATCTCCAATTGCAATTGAAAGCTCGGTATTCTTAGGTAAGAAAACATCAATTCTTGAGCCAAACTTGATAAAACCGAATTCTTCTCCTTGTTTTGCAATACTTCCTACTTCATTGTAATAACAAATGCGCCTAGCAACGGCACCTGCTATTTGTCGAACAAGTACTTCTTGGCCTTCCTTTGTTTTTATCACCATGGTGGAGCGTTCATTTTCTGTACTGCTTTTTGGATGCCATGCTACCAAAAATTTTCCTGGATGATATTTTTGATAATTGACAACACCATTAACTGGGTAATAGTTTGCATGAACATTTAAGGGTGACATAAATATAGAAACTTGTATTCTAGTATCATTGAAATATTCGCTTTCTAATGTTTCTTCAATGACTACGATTTCACCGTCAGCTGGGCAAACTATTTCATCGTCTTTATAGGTTCTTTGTCTATTTGGAATCCTGAAAAACTGTACGATTAAAATATAGAAGATTAAATTGATTACTTCAATACCCCAAAAAACGATACAGTGTAAATTTTTTAGTAGTAGAAAATAGTTGGCAATACCAATAATTAGCGATGCAAAGGAAGAAATTAATAGGATTGAATGTCCCTCTCTATGAAATTTCATTGGGGGAAATTAAGAAATTAGAACGACGTGGGCAACATTGTTATCTAACTACGATAACCAATAAGTATAAACCATGTTCCAACAATAAAAAAATGGTATTGAAAATAAGGCCGAGTCAAATCTATCTAATATCCCGCCGTGTCCCGGGAGTATGCTCCCGGAATCTTTTAATTGTAGACTTCTTTTAAATAAAGACTCTAATAAATCACCAAAGATAGATCCTGGTGCAATGATTGCTGCAGAAATCATCCAAAAGAAAATGTGGCCTTCATTGATGTATCTGCCAATAATATATCCGAGTAGTAGCGTGATAACAATACCGCCTATACCCCCTTCCCATGTTTTCTTTGGGGAAATACGTTCGAATAATTTAGTTTTCCCGAATAATCTACCGCTAATGTAGGCAAAGGTGTCGTTTGTCCATATTAATAGAAACATTCCAACCATACTGGGTAAAACGAAAGTATTTCTTAAGTTTAGATCAATCGTTAAATAAAAAGGTATTACCACATAGATTATTCCAAATACCAATACGGATATATTTAATATTGGATTGGCATGTTTTTTCCACAATTCAACCAAAACTAATGTAAAAAATAGCGGGAAAATAAATGCAATGGATAGTACCGGCAATATTTTCATGCTTACACCGACAAGTAATACAAAAATAAAAACACCAATAAAGACGCCTATATCTTTACTGATTTTTAACAAGGGGTGATTTTTGAATAATCGATAAAATTCGATTAATCCAATAAGCATAAATACTGAAAATACAAGAGCTTGAATATAGGGTCCCCAAAGAATTGAACCGATAACAATGGTTACAAAGATCAACCCTGTTATTGATCGAATCACCAAATTATTCATTTGTGTTATCAATTAGAAGTTTCGCTTTTTCTAGATCTATTGAATGAACATATAGCTCGTAAACTCCAAAATTTTGATACATGCTGTCTACTGTGTTCCTTTCTCGATATTCAATTTCATTATTCATAAGTAAATCTTTACAGATTTCGAAATAAAATCGATCGGTGGTGTTTAGTAAACAGACTAGATCATTCATTCGTTTCAGAACTTGTTTCAATTGATTTATCAGTGGCGGTATCAGGAGCAGCAACAGCTTTCTTTGGAATCCTTTTTGGTTTCGGTTTAATCGTTTCCTCGCTAGATTCAGCTAATAATTGATCTTTGTCCCAAATTCTTTTCCCAAAGATAATTTCTAAATCCTCTTTAAAAATAACTTCTGTTTTTAATAATTTATCGGCCAATAAAATCAACTTGTCCTGATGTATTGTTAAGGTCTCAAGTGCGCGTTTGTATTGCTCTTCTATCAATGCGCTTACTTCTTGGTCGATTATTCTTGCTGTGTCTTCTGAATATGGCTTCGTAAATGAATCCCTTCCTTGGGAATCATAGTAAGAAACATTCCCCACTTTCTTATTCAAGCCATAAATAGATACCATTGCATACGCTTGTTTGGTCACTTTTTCTAAATCACTCAAAGCACCAGTGCTTATTTTTCCAAATGTCAGTTGTTCAGCTGCCCTTCCTCCTAATGCGGAGCACATTTGATCTAACAATTGTTCTGTAGTGGTAATACTTCTCTCATCAGGAAGGTACCATGCTGCACCTAAGGATTGTCCGCGTGGAACAATGGTAACTTTAACCAATGGATGTGCAAATTCTAGTAGCCAAGATATAGTAGCATGACCAGCTTCGTGGTATGCGATGGCTTTCTTTTCCTCTACGCTAATTATTTTATTCTTTTTTTCTAATCCGCCAATAATACGGTCTACAGCATCTAAAAAGTCTTGTTTTTCAACTTTCTTTTTCCCATTTCTAGCGGCAATTAATGCTGCTTCATTACAAAGATTCGCAATGTCGGCTCCTGAAAAACCAGGCGTCTGCTTTGAAAGGAAATCGATGTCTAAATTTGGGACTAATTTTAATGGTTTTAAATGAACTTGGAAGATTTCTTTACGCTCATTTAAATCTGGCATATCCACATAGATCTGTCTGTCAAAGCGCCCTGCTCGCATTAATGCACTGTCCAAAACGTCTGCACGATTCGTTGCCGCTAATATAATTACACCCGAATTAGTACCAAATCCATCCATTTCTGTCAGTAATTGATTGAGTGTGTTTTCGCGTTCATCATTTGAATTAAAACCGTTGTTCTTTCCTCTCGCTCTACCAATGGCATCAATTTCATCGATAAATATAATGGAAGGGGCCTTTTCTTTTGCTTGCTTAAATAAATCACGTACACGAGAAGCACCAACACCAACAAACATTTCTACAAAGTCCGAACCGGATAAAGAAAAGAAAGGAACTTTTGCTTCGCCAGCTACTGCTTTTGCTAACAAGGTTTTTCCTGTTCCTGGAGGGCCAACTAATAAGGCACCTTTTGGAATTTTAGCGCCTATATCAGTATATTTTTTTGGATTTTTTAAAAACTCAACAATTTCAACTATTTCTATTTTAGCTTCTGCTAAACCGGCCACATCTTTAAAGGTTGTATTGGTGGATTTACCTTTATCATATACTTGAGCACGAGATTTTCCGATGTTAAATATTTGGCTTCCGCCACCGCCACCACCGCCACCTGACATTCTTCGCATAACAAAGATCCAAATCAGGATGATAATACCAAATGGTAATATATAACTAAGAATCTGTGAAAGATAATTAACACGCGTTACGATTGAATAATTAGCTTTTCGGTCATCTAAATCACGTTGAAAATTACCTAAATCTCCAATGTTTTCTATTTCAAAAACTAATTCTTTTCCTTTAACAGGATTTTGTTTTTTTAAGGCTTTTTTGATCGTTTCGTAGTCGCCGCCTTTTTGCTTGTTGACGAAATTAACACCTTCTTTATTTAAGTAAAAATCAACGCTCGTCTGGTTTACAATTTCTATTTTCTTTATGCAATGACTATCTACTAATGAATAAAGCGTTTTTTTACTTGAAATGGAAACGTGCGTATCTCCACTCACAAAAAGTTGGAACGCAATTAATGACACCCCTAAGATGGCATATATCCAATACACTGAAAATCCACCTTTTTTATTTTCTTTTGCCATAATAATTAATTAATTGTAGGAATATCTGTTCTAATTGCATCTGCCCATAAGTCCTCTAATTCATAAAAACTTCTCGCGTCTTTATAAAAAACATGGCTTACTACGTTCACGTAATCAAGTAAAATCCATTCACTGTTTGATTTACCTTCAATATGCCAAGGTTTTTCTTTTAACTCTTTTCTAGTGAATCGAGCAATAGAATTGGCTATACCGTCTACTTGTGTACTTGAATCACCTGAACAAATGACAAAAAAATCACAAACAGCACTGCTTAATTTACGCAAGTCTAAAATTACAATGTCTTTTGCTTTGTTTTCTTGCATTCCTTCTACGATAGCCTTTACTAATAATTCGGAGGCTTCGGTATCTTTTGTTTTTCGCATTAATTATTTCTAGTTTACAAATCTAAACCTTATATTTTAATTATACCTTTGGAATCTAACAAATCGATGGGCAATAATGTTTTTTGGTAGTCAAATTTTCCGTTTAGATAAGGTAGATTCAACCAACAATTTTGCTGCCAACCTGATAGAAAAGGATCTTTGTCAAAATGGTGCAGTAATTTTGGCAGACGAACAAACCTCAGGAAGAGGCCAACGCGACACGTTTTGGGAGTCCCAAGCTCATAAAAACATACTTTGTAGCTATATTTATTTTCCCGACAATGTGTCAGTTGAAAATTTAGAAGCGTTTAATTATTGTCTTTCAATAGCCTTGGTGACTTGCTTAAATCGCTTTCAAATTCATGCTGCCATAAAATGGCCAAATGATATTTTGGTGAACAGCAAAAAAATTGCAGGTGTGTTAATTGAAAATAGTTTGAGTGCTGGAAAAATAAAATCGATGATTTTTGGGATTGGATTAAATGTGAATCAATTGGATTTTAATTCTCCTGATGCTACCAGTATGGCCTTGGCTGCCAACAAGGAATTCGAGCTATCAGAAGTGTCTAGCTCTTTGACTAAGGAATTTAATCATTGGATTTCTTTTGCCGATAGAAAGGCACCTTTTATTAAGCAAGAATATTTAAAACACTTATTCGGACTTCAAAAGGTGCTGCGCTTTAAATCATTAGATGATGAATTTGACGGGGTAATTGAGGGTGTAAATGTAAATGGTGAACTGGAAATAAACGTCTCAGGTAAGGTAAGATCTTTTAAAAATAAAGAAATCAGTTTTCTACTGTAAACCGTTGAATAATTTTTTCGGCCATAAAATTAAAGAGGTTTTGTAAGGGTTTGGCTGCTACCATAGCTAAAAACGCAGTGAGTTCTCCATCAAATTCGATATTTCCATTCGTTTTCGAGTTCTCCTCTTGTAAATTCACCTTTAAAATAAACGGAAAGGGACTGTCTTCTCCGGATCGAAGTAATATATTGCCACTTGAATCGATGCCGTTCTGTATTAAGGTAATTGTAATCCCTCCCTGTACTTTAAAACTGCATTCAGATGTAGTGGATAAAAAATTTGAAATTTTATCGTTAGGGAGTAATAATTCGTAGTTATTGCAGTCTAGTAAAAAATCGTGAAGTTCTTTTTTGGTTGCTGCAACTAAAATTTGATCACTTGTAATAATCATGGCTTTAAATTATGCCATTTTTCTGGATTTTCTTTCCATTTCTGCAGCTCAGCCAAATCTTCTTCGTTAATGTAATTAGCAATTAACGCTTGTTCAATAAGTGTTGTATAATCTGTTAGGGTAATGTAAGGGCATTCAGCTTTCTCAAAGCTTCGCTCGGCTAAAGTAAATCCATAAGTGAATATGGCCGTGAGCCCTTTTACAATTAAACCTGCTTCTCGTAAAGATTCAACTGCTTTTAAGCTACTTCCACCTGTTGAGATTAAATCTTCAACCACTACTACTTTTTGCCCTTTTTCATACAATCCCTCAATTAAATTACCCATTCCGTGCTCTTTAGTAGCACTGCGAATGTAAATAAATGGAATGCCTAGTTCTTGAGCAACAAGAACGCCTTGTGGTACGCCTCCTGTTGCAACGCCAGCGATAATATCGGGTTTGCCGTAATGTGTTAAAATTGCGTTGCAGAATTCCTGACGAATATAGGTTCTCACAGCAGGAAATGATAAGCTTATCCTATTGTCACAGTAAATAGGTGATTTCCAACCCGAAGCCCATGTAAATGGATTTTGTGGACGAAGTTTTACAGCTTTTATTTTTAACAGCTCATCGGCTATTCGAAATGCTGTATCTTTGTTGTTAATCATGTCGCAAAAGTATAAAGTATTTATAGATAATGTTCAACTTTTCTTTGTTTCAGAAGAAATAAAAAACGTTGCTGTCCTCGCAAAGCCAATTTCACCTCAAGATGTGCAAAGCCTAACGGAAAATCTATTGGAGGTAACAAATGAGCAATGTCAAATTATTTCGGATAATCCTAAGCGAGCTTTTAAAAGATTTTTTAAGTTTTTTGTAACAATAAAAGCGGCAGGAGGGCTTGTGATTCGAGAAAAAGAAATGCTGTTTATTCATCGAAATAATAAATGGGATTTACCTAAAGGTAAAGTTGAAAAAAAAGAATCAAGCAAAAGTGCTGCAGTGCGTGAGGTAATGGAAGAATGTGGCCTTATGAATGAACCTAAAATTAAGAGTAAAATAATAAATACCTTTCATATTTATCCATTTAATGGCAAGTCTTACCTTAAGAAAACAAGT
>CAMCQW010000058.1 GCA_945877045.1 Chryseobacterium gleum | reverse complement strand
AAATCTAATAAGGTTTCATTTCCTTTCAATTCCGTCATAGAGACTAAAATATGTTGATTTCTTAAGCGAGTTTCATTTTGTTCGTCTTCATTATTTTCAGCCATTTCTTGCAACAATTTCTTTCCTGCCATTTCTGTAACAAACGAGGCTACCATGCATGTGATCAAAATCAATAAAATGGTCCCGTTTAAGACGTTTTTATCTAGTAATCTAATCGGTTCTACTACTATGTTTTGCAACGCAGCCGCTTCAATGTCAGCTTGATTAAGCACGGTGTTGAAACCAACCATTATAATAGCGAGTGTGGCAGCAGCATGGGATGTGCTTAATCCGTAAATTACACTTCGTTCCGATTTTTTAAGTTTAAAAATGAACGAGGTAACAAATGCGGCTAACCATTTACTGAAAATAGCGAAGGTTGTTAATACGCCAGCAATGATTAATGGCCAACTTCCTTGAAAAAAAGCCCGGTAATCAACCACCATTCCTACAGAAATCAAGAAGAATGGAATGAATAAAGAGTTCCCAATAAAGTCAATTCGATTCATTAAAATGGAATTGTGAGGTATCAATTTATTAAGGACTAGCCCTGCTACAAAGGCACCAATTATGTGCTCTACTCCTGCCATTTCAGCTAGAAAGGCCGAAAAGAAAATAATGGATAACACGAAAATATATTGAGAAGTTTTCTCACTATCTAATTTGCTGAAAAACCAACGAGCAATTTTAGGAATGAAATAAAACATTATTAAGGAAAATATTGTAAGTGAGGTAATTAGCCTTACCCAAAAGGAGATGTCCAAACTGCCTTTTGTTGAACTAGAGATGATAGCTAGAATTATCAAAACAGCCGTGTCTGTTAGTATCGTTCCTCCGACAGCAATAGCCACAGCGGGATGTTTTGATAATCCATATTTACTTATGATTGGGTAAGCAACCAAGGTGTGGGTTGCAAACATACTTGCCGTCAGTAAACTGGCAGTAGGACTTAAGTGTAATGCCCAATAACAAATTGGGTATCCAAGTGTAATTGGAATGATAAAGGTAAGTACGCCAAAAGTTAAGCTTTTTGACCAATACCGTTTAAATTGGGTAAAATCCAATTCTAAACCCGCCATGAACATAATATAAAGAAGTCCAATGGTTGCAAACAATTTAATAGACCCCTCTGGATCCATAGTGTTTTTTCCGAGCAAGCCTAGCCCCAGCGGCCCAATAATAACTCCCGAAATAATAAGCCCAATAATAGCGGGGATCTTAACTTTACGTAGAATAATGGGGGATAGTAAAATAATGAAGAGCATCAGTGAAAAGATCAACACTGGATTTTGGAGTGGAAGGTGAAATGCTTTCAGTAAATGTTCAAAAAAGTAATTCATTACGCCAATGTTTTAAAACGGTACCCTTGCTTAATAATTGAATTAATTAAAGAGGGCAAAACCTCTTTGGTTCGTTCATTTGCTTTTACATTGTCGTGAAAAACAAGGATGTCCCCGCCTTTTATTTTTCGCGATTTGGAAATAATTTCGCGGGCACTTAAGGACTTGTCAAAATCATAGGACATCCAGGTCCAGAGTATTATTTTATACCCAAGTTCGCGTAGTTTTTTCGATTGTGACAAACGAATTTTTCCATAGGGAGGTCTAAAAAGCTTGCTATCAATCAATGCTGCACTCTGTTCAATTGATTCAAGATACGTTTCGCTTTTCGTATTCCATCCATTTTCATGACGCATGGTATGATTCCCAATGGAATGACCATCTCCAACTATTTGTTTAATAAGTTCGGGGGATTCAACTGCTCGGTCTCCCAAACAAAAAAAAGTAGCTTTGATGTCATTTTTTTTAAGTAATCCCAAAATATAAGGAGTTGATTCGGGCGTAGGGCCATCATCAAAGGTTAGGTAAATAACATTATTTTCAGGCCCTTTCCAAATCCAATTTGGAAATAATAATTGTATCAACCGTGGGCTTGAAAAGAATCTCATTTTAATTGGGGAGCATTAAAGTTTCTTTGTCCTTAATTATATTATCAGGAGTCGTTACCGGCACCTTCTTTTTTTCTTTAGGAAGATAATTGTAATGTTCACCTATTGCAGTAGAGTTAATTAATAAGTTATTGAAAAGACTTCCATATCTTTCAGCTCCGCTCGCGGCAGATTCACCATTATCACTTGCTAATTGCTCTAAGTCATTCATTAGTTTTGGAATTATTCGCTTATAAACCGACGAGATAGCTTTGTTTATTCTCAAAGCAAGAGCTCCGTTTTTATTGCCCATTGGCCCCATTATAGTACTGCGAATTTTAAAGCAGGCATCGAGTGCCGCAAACAAGTCTTCTATATTATCAGGTTTTGTACAAATCCGGACATCTGTATGACTGAAATAATTAAAAATACTTTCGTAATTAGCCATTAATTTCAAGCCAAGCGCCTCCCCTTTTTTCTTGTTTCCCGCTAAGAAGTATAACTGTACGTATTCATGCAAGGTACCGCTACACATAGGCCGAATTTCCTTGTCTTGAAACATGAATTTTTGATGTTCGCCATTTATACTAAGGCTCGACATGGGGTCAAAACCATTTACCTCACCAACATCCAGTACGTTTTCTAGTGGCATTTTATTCAATGAAAAATCAAGTAATTCTATCGCTTTATTTTTCATTCCTTTATTTAAGTATTGTTCTGCCAATAATAGAAAATTAACTCTGTATTGAATCGTATGTCTTCTCGCATAATAATCCGTTAAGACATTCACTTTATTCATTTTCCCATAAAGGTAGGTCTTTGTGAGATTTTTGTACATTTTCGCAAGGTTATAGAACGTTGGCTCCGTCCTCAAAGGACTTAACTCATAGGCCATTCCAACCTGTTTAACATAACCACTGCTTAAGAGCGCAATTGAAAAAGAAGACCCTCGATTACTTGAAAAGTAAATTCCTCTTTTCCAATCGTTGTTCGCGACAATGTCCATCATCATTATTTCGTCTCTTGTTAAAGCTTGGTCTTTTTCGGGATTAAATTCAAATTCAATTAAATTGGGACAAACTTTTAGATCACTATTTTTTAATACCCCTGACGCGACCGCATTTTTTTTATTGACTTTTAATGTGAATCGAGAAGAGGGAAAAAACGCAGTTTTATCTCCGGACTCATTAACAAAGACATTATCATCATCCCTCGTAAAAGCCATTGCTTCGGTAAAGTCACATGATTGCCAAGGCTTCTCAAAATCCTGTAATAATTGCTTCAATTCTTCAGCAATCTTTTCCTCAATAGTAATAGAGCCTTTCTGAGCACCTTGTAGTAAAACGATTAACCCGTCATATTTTTTGGTGATATTCTTTAACAGATTGGTTGTATCTGTTGACAACAAGTCCATTTTTATTTTTTCGAATTCCGCATTATTAGCTACATTTTTTAGTGTGATTCCAGGTAAATAACCAGCCATTTTAGCATTGAAATAGCGAATGGCATCAACACTTGTTTTTGGGTTGTTTTTTATACGCATTGAAATCACCTTTTCTATCATCAGCTTCGGTGAGCCACTAAGATATAGTGTAAGTAAAGGAATGAAATAAATTTGATCCGTGTTTCCTGCATACATTAATATTTGGTCCTCTCGAAACTTTATTGGAAGCGCTTCCGATTCGTAGGCTTTCATTTTCATTTGATTCGTGTACCAATCTGTACCCATTAATGAAAGATTACAAACACGGACATCCGTTCTTATACCTTCCACCTCTTGAAGGTACCATAATGGGAAGGTGTCATTGTCTCCGTTTGTAAAAATTATTCCATTTTTTTCACATGAAGACAAATAATTATAGGCTAAATCACGCGCAGAGGTTTTTCCGCTTCGATTGTGATCATCCCATCCTTGAGTTCCCATTATTACTGGAACACATAGCCCAATTAAAGCCATTGTTATTGCGGCAGTATTTTCCGATTTTATCCTATTTCTCAACAAAAATGCCCCGCCAACAAGTAGCAACACCATGATAGAAATAAACAGGCATGTTAATGTATTAACAAAAGCCTCTCCGGTTGCAACATCAATCATTACGGAAACGGCCAAAGCAATACCTGCTAGTAGAACAAGTTTCTTTAATTCCTCTTTTTTGAAACGCATCACGGCATCGTAAAGGGCATAAACCCCAATCCCAATCCACATCGCAAAAAAGTAAAAAGATCCCGCGTAGGCATAATCTCGTTCTCTAGGCTCAAGTGGCTTTTGATTTAAATAAACAAGAATGGCGAGTCCTGTAAAAAGGAAGGCCAATAATATAATTAAAGCGTCTTTTGGTGCACGGTAAAAATGAAAGAATAAGCCAATAAGTGCAAATGTTAATGGGAGCAAGAAAAATCGATTGTGAGATGGATTCTCTTTTGAATAATGCGGCGCAAATTCTTGGCTTCCTAGTCGGGCGGTGTCAATTACATCAAATCCGGACAACCAATTCCCCCGCATATTGTCACCATGTCCCTGTATATCATTTTGTCTGCCGGCGAAATTCCACATAAAATACCTTAAATACATCCAATTGACTTGATATCGGAAGAAGAAGGTTAAGTTTTCTGAAAATGTAGGCAAGCGTTTTCCATCTCTTCCTATATCAGTTCCCTTATCTTCGTTTGCATCATAACCAGACCAATTTTCATAGCCTTGTTGATGCCCACCATTTCCTTCAGAGTGCATTCTAGGAAAAACGGTCTCTTGCGAATAGGCTGTTACAGCCCCTTTTCGAATGGAGCTATTGCTTTCAAAATATTTCTCCTTTATTTCGTAAAACCCTTGATGTTTCGAAATCCAGTTTTTTGCATCTTTTTCTTTTTCAAAGCCCTTAATATCAATACCATCCTCTTGTACAACAAAACGTTGAATAAAATTTGGGCTTAAATCTCCCCACCCATCTTTTGACGTCAATTGAGGCCCGTTTTCTGAATCAACCTCGCCAAGTCGATACGAGTTCCAATATTGTCCTTTTAAAAGGGGAACACTTCCGTATTGTTCCCTGTTTAAATAGGATCTAAGTGTAACGAGGTTTTCAGGGTTGTTTTCATCTAATGGCGTGTTGGCATTAGAGCGAATAACAATAACGGCAAATGACCCATAGCCAATAAGTAAAAACAACAATCCCATAATGGCATTGTAAAGGATTGTATTCGCTTTTTTTCTAGCATATATAACAAAAATTGTAAACCCGCCAATTAAGATCAGAAAAAAGAAAATCGTCCCAGAAAAAAAGGGAGCTCCAAGGTTATTTACAAATAACACTTCAAAGCTTGATGCAAGAGAAATAGTTCCTGGAATCACTCCTACTTGAATAAAACCTAAGGTAAAAAGAGCAATGACACTCGTTAAAAAGATGCCCAAGCCAGTTGTTTTTTCACGCACCCTAAAATAAACAATAAAACAAATGGACGGAATAACAAGAATACATAATAAGTGAACACCAATTGCAAGGCCGAGCAAGAACATGATAAGCAACAACCATTTGTTTGGAGTGCTAAATCTAGCCCCCAAAACAGATTGGTTTTCCATCATTTCTTCATCCCACTTAAGTGCCGCCCAAAATACAATCGCTGTGAATAATGAAGCCATTGCATAAACCTCCCCTTCCACAGCAGAAAACCAAAATGAATCAGAAAAAGTATAGGAGAGAGCTCCTATTGCCGCCGCCGAAAAGATAGCTATTTTGTCACCTTCGCTTAGTTCGCTTTTGTGCTTTAAAACTAGTTTTTTAAGCAAGAGCGTCAATGACCAAAACATGAAAAGAATGGTTAAAGACGACGAAATAGCTGACAATGAATTAATCCAAACGGCCACATTTTCTGGGGCTGCATAAAATGAAACCACCCTGCC
Organism: Chryseobacterium gleum; assembly: GCA_945877045.1. Taxonomy (GTDB): domain Bacteria; phylum Bacteroidota; class Bacteroidia; order Flavobacteriales_D; family Crocinitomicaceae; genus UBA952. Next base: position 3,830 of record CAMCQW010000058.1, on the reverse strand, counting down.
CAATAGCATAAATAAGGGAGCGCCTGGAGGGTGCCCAACCTCTAATTTGTATGCCGCTGTGATGTATTCCCCACAATCCCACAAACTAACGGTGTCCTCAAGGGTGAGTATGTAGACAATCGTTGCAATTGTAAACACTCCCCAACCTAAGTAAGTATTCCATTTTGAATAATTCATAAACTATTATTTATCGTTAATTATACCTTTCAATGGTTGCGAATTTAGGAATATTAATGTATCAAAATATAGTTTTTACCAATAATTATTTAAACAATTTAGCATCCTTTTTATCTATATAGTTTAAAATTTAAATTAAGTTATTAAATTTGCCACCGCGAATGACCCATGGTGTAACTGGCAACACAACTGATTTTGGTTCAGTAGAGTCTAGGTTCGAGCCCTAGTGGGTCAACACTTAAAAACAATAAAACCTTTGATAACATTATGTTTCAAGGGTTTTTTTTGTGGGTTTATTTTTCTTTTGAATCAAATTCTTTGACCTGTAGCGATAAAAGATAGGATTTGGAAGCAGGCCTGCTTAAAGAGATCAAAGTGCACGATTCTTTTCCGCTAATTTCAATAACGTTTTTTGTAACATCGAACAAATTTGATCTGGAGTAATTATTTCTGTAGTTCTAACTGAAACATTGCCAAGAGAAAGTTGAACGCTTTCAAGTTGCTCGAAATCAAATACGCGTATTTTCTTTGAATAGACATTATTGACTTTTAGGTGATTTAAATATGGTAATTTTGTTTTTTGGAGCATATTTAATAACTATAACTGAAGGTCTAATGTCATCTAGTAAAACGAGCAATATTGATTCCCTTGGGGAATTTGGTTTAATTGAAAGATTAACATCCGATTTTAATATAAAAAACAGCACTTCTTTGTTAGGTGTTGGTGACGATTGTGCCATTATTGAATTAAACGACAAGGAATCATTATTAATGACAACCGATCTGTTAGTGGAAGGTGTTCATTTTAATTTGATGTATGTACCACTAAAACATTTAGGTTATAAGGCTGTTGCGATTAATGTCTCTGATATTTGCGCAATGAATGGTCGGGCTGAGCAAATAACGGTTTCTATTGCTGTTTCTAGTAAATTTCCGGTGGAAGCCCTTGAAGAATTATATGCGGGGATTAATTTAGCTTGTGACGCTTTTCATGTTGATTTAGTTGGGGGCGACATGAGCGCTGCTTATGCTGGCTTAACGATATCAATAACGGCTATTGGACGAGTTGACAACAATAAAATAACACGGCGTTCTGGCGCAAATCCCAAAGATATAATTATGGTAACAGGTAGTTTGGGGGCGTCTTATATGGGCCTACAAATTTTGGAACGAGAAAATGAGGTGTTTAAAGTCAATTCAGCCGTTCAGCCAGAACTCGATGGTTATGACGCCTTGATTCAACGCCAACTGAAGCCTGAGGCAAGGCATGACATGGTTGAATTGTTTGGGCAACTAGGTGTCCTTCCAACATCGATGATCGATGTGTCGGATGGCTTAGCATCGGACATTTTTCATTTATGCGAAAAAAGTGGCTTGGGTTGTCAATTGTTCGAAGAAAAAATCCCAATGGATGATAAAACAAAGCTAACCGCATTAGAGTTTAATATTTCGCCAATAACATGCGCGTTAAATGGGGGGGAAGATTATGAGTTGCTCTTCACAATAAAGCAAGAGGACTTTGATAAGGTTGTTGGGAACCCGAGTCTAACACCTATCGGTTACATGACAAGTAAAGAAGAAGGCAAGAACTTGGTTGATGCGAATAACGAATTAATCCCTCTTAAAGCGCAGGGGTGGCGAACGACTTAATCCACACGAGGCAACTTAATGGTCGTTTTATGAATAACACTAATCGTATATTCCCCTTGGATTTTCACTCTTATTTTTTCTGCCGCAATTAAAGTCCTAAAGTCACCAACCATTAAATTAAAATTAGGGTTCTCAAAAACCATGTAAACAGGTATTTTGGGATAGGAAGTTAAAAACTTATTCTTCGCTTCATCTACTACACTTTTGTTATTATCAAAACAAATCTGAATGCGATACCCAAGCATAGATGTAAACTCAGCCTTATAAGAGGCAACCAAAGGTTCAAAAGAATCTACGCCTCGTAATGCAATTTGCGCGGCGCATAGATTTGAGAAAGCCAAAAACAAAATCGTAATACCTTTCATTTAAAATGATTTATCAAACAAAAATAAGGAATCAAGCCTACATAAAATCAATGCATCGCTTTTTGATATAAACAAGCCCTTATTTAGAATGATTTTAAATTAGATTTTTTTGTCATAATATTGTCATGAAACAACTCTATTTATCTAATTTTACGCTCGATAAAATGCATTTATAAGGCATTGATAAGGTAAGAAATTAGTAACTTTTTTCATGAAAATATCTAATATTCAAAAGGTTAAGCGCAAAAATTTAAGGTTAATAGCCGTTTTTTCTTTTTTCCTTTTTCTATTTCCAACAAGTTTATTGGCTGATGGCGGAGGTTTATTCAAGGCAAAGTGCGCCACTTGTCATCAACCGCATAAAAATGGAACTGGCCCAAAATTATTTGAAGCGAGAAAACGTTGGGAAGCAGCCGGAGAAGGAGAGTTAATAGTTGAATGGGTTAAAAACAACGCAAAATTACGTGCAAGCGGAACGTCTGCTCGCGCTAAAGAAATTTTTGAGCAATACAAAGGTTCAGTCATGACGGCCTTTACAGATCTAAAGGACGAGGACGTTATTTCAATTCTTGATTGGGTAGACGCACAACCTGATCCAGCGTCAGTTGCTGCGCCAGGGCCTGGCGGTCCAGCCGATGGCGCTGTAGACCCTGCTGCTGAGGAAGAGGGTGGAGATATGTGGATGTGGATTATTTTAAGCACCATCTTTATTACGATCATCTTATCGGTTGGAGGAGTTAGGCGTCAATTAAAAATTTCAGCCGGAGAGAGTTCTGCTCAAGATGACCAAACCTATTTATCTGAATTCAAAACGTGGGCTTGGAAATACAGACTTCCAGTTGGTTTAGGTGTATTTGTTCTCGTTTTATCTATTATTGTCACATTATTTCAAGGTTTGTATCGGATTAATGTGGTTGAAAACTATCAGCCGTCTCAACCTATTGCATTTCCTCATGATCAACACGCAGGAGTAAATGGCATAGATTGTAAGTATTGTCATAATTCAGTAACTAAATCTAAGTCTGCAGGCATTCCTACAGTAAATGTTTGTATGAATTGTCACAAACAGATTAGTGGTGAGGGTAAGCCTTACGCAGCAGAAATTAAGAAAATTTACGAGGCTGCGGGTTGGAACCCTTCAGTACCGGGAAGATATACCGGAAAAACGAAACCAATCGTTTGGAATAAAGTGCACGTACTACCAGACCATGTTTATTTTAATCACTCCCAACATGTTGTTGTTGGCGGAATTGATTGTAAACAATGTCACGGGGATATGACAAAAATGAGTGAAGCGGTAAAGGTTCAGCCGGTCGCTGAACTTAATAAAATTGAGGGAAACATTAAATTATCAAAACCAACATTAACAATGGGGTGGTGTATTGAATGCCACGGAGCCAAAAATGTATCTTTAGGCGATGGTAAAAATGGATATTATGACGAGATACACCGCCGTTTAAGGGATAATGATAAATCGTTATATAAGAAGTATTTAAAAGATGGTAAAGTGAGCGTTAGTGAGTTGGGTGGTTGGGAATGCGCAAAATGCCATTATTAATAATTAGGTCATAGTCAGAAAAACATGGGAATGGCAAGAAAATATTGGAAAGGTCTTGAGGAACTAAAGGAAACACCTGA
>CAMCQW010000057.1 GCA_945877045.1 Chryseobacterium gleum | reverse complement strand
TTGTATTTGTTTTTCTAATTCTTCTATTTTGCTATCATTATTTTGGCAACTAAAGAATAGGGCACTAAGGATGCAAAGCGTGATATAAGATTTTAACATAGATTTAAATTATAGGTTTTAAAAACTAAAATTAACATTAATTTCAAGATATTCAATAAAACTAATTGAATAATTCCAACATTACATTTCCTTCAGTGTATGCGCCTCTGATATGAAGTAATTCTAAAATCGTCGCATGAACATCAACAAGACTTCTATTTACCGATGAAACAATCCCTTTCTTAAAATCAGGACCAAAACTATATAAATTAATATGCCGACATCCATCGCAATTATCCCCATGGGAAACAAATCCATTAGAAATTCCATCTAAATGCCTGCCATGATCATTGGTCACAAAAAGTGTCGTATTGTCTTTATAGATAGAATCATTTTGAATAAATTGCCAAATTTCATGAACGTAGGCATCAGTATTTTTGATTCCTTTCAAATAAGCTTTCCAATCGCCCATGTGACCAGAATAATCAGGTTCTCGGAAATTCACAAAAAGTAATTTAGGATGTAAATTTTGTAAGGTAGAAAGAACATGATCTTGTGTAATTGTATCGTGACGATAACCTGTTGCTAGTCCAGCGACACCACAATCTGTTGAAGGCATAAATTTATCTTTCCAACCAAATTCAGTGCAATTCACTAATACCTCCAATTTATCTTTACTGGTTATTAACCATGCGCGATCTTTATCTGACGGATTTTTCTTTAACCAATGCTGAAGAATAGAAGGACGATTCGGCAATTCTAAACCTCCATTATTAATATCTTGATAGATCCCTGTCAATAATGCCGTATGCCCATTCGTGGTAAAGGTTACCCCTTGATTATAAAATTGATCGTGAACTACACCCTGAGCTGATAAGGTGCCATTCATAAAAGGAATGTGATGATGAGTTGGATCTCCCCATGTTTCCGAATACCTTGGTCCATCAACAACTAGTACAATGACGTACTTTGTTTTGTATTTTTTCTCCGAAACCCTATCAGCACTGCAGGAAATAAACCCAAAAAGTAAAAGGAAATAAAGTAAAAAACGTTTCCGCATGGCAGTCGATTTGATTCGTGATTGTAGAGTAAATGTAAGATTTTATATTTAGTTGGTTTTATTTCTAAGACCAATCACAATTATTGAGCTAGGCTAACAAAGCAAATTGCTTGCATAGAGAGTAAAATTTTAAGCTATAAGCTATTGCTTATGAAATATTTATAGGAATTATAGTTTTGTTAATTAAATTTTACAAAGCCCATTACTCCCTATATTCGATGAAAAAACAAACACCATGAAAATAATTCTCCTCTTCTTAATTTTCTTTTCCCCGTATCTTTTTAATGCTCAAGTTGATTTCGGTAGCATTGATACCTATGCCAAGGCATACCCGAACACGAACACATCCATTGACGAATTAGCTAACTATTTTCTTCTGAAGGAAGCAAGCGATTTGGAAAAAGCAAGAATGATTTATGTGTGGTTGGCTGAAAATATCAATTACGATGATCATGGGTATAATTCAAAGCAATTGGGAGATAATTCAGCTGAAGGCGTATTAAAAACTAAACTTGCGGTTTGCGCTGGATTTGCCAATCTATATCAAGCTTTAGGAGAGAAAATAGGGCTCAATATTATTACCTTGACCGGTTTAGCGAAAGGATACGATTACGAGGGTGACTCATACGATAATGTAGAGGATGCCTCCAATCATGCATGGAATGCCATTAATATTGATGGTGTTTGGAAAATTTTTGACGCGACTTGGGGGCAAGGTTATGCATTCACCAATAGTAAAGGGAAGTTAGAAAGTAAAAAGGTTTTCAAAAATTGCTGGTTTAATGTAGACCCTAAGATTTCGATTTTTTCGCATCTACCAAAAGAAAATGACAAACAATTTTTAAGTCCTACCATTTCATTTGAAACATTTTTAGAAATGCCAAATATTGTTCCAACTGCCTTCTCGTCGGGATGGTTAAATGCGGATGAGCTATTGCTGAAAATAAAAGAAAAAAAAATCCTCGACATTCCAAATTATTACCCAATAACAGAAAACATCTTGGTAAAAGCGCCAACAGAACGCCTTCTAAAAAAGGGAAAACCACATACCTTTACGATAGAATCTATCGAATTAAAAAAGGTGTTCTTGATCGTAGATGAGGAGGAATGGATTCCTTTTAATAAGATAAGTGCGGGATGGAATTATACATTGAACACAAAAACTCCAAGTACTATTGAGGTGGTTGTGCAATTGTTAGATGACAGTTTCTTGACACTTCTTGAATACGAAATCGAGTGATCAATCTTCCTTTCAATAAAAATGAAATAAAAGACTCCCATTAAAAAGGCTATTCTTATCCCATTCATCGAATTATGATGAACGCTAAAAAGAATAATTCCTCTACCTTTGAACTTTACTAATTGAAGATTGTTTAAAACAAAATTGTTTATCAAGAATGAAAAAAACAGGTGTACTTTTAATTCAACTGGGCACCCCAGATAGTCCAAAAACAAAAGATGTTAGACGTTATTTGTCTGAGTTCTTAAACGATGAGCGTGTTATCGACATTCCATGGTTAGTACGAAAAATTCTTGTTAACGGAATAATCGTTCCCTTCAGAGCACCTAAATCAGCCAAAATTTACAGAGAACTTTGGGAACACGGCGCTGGAATATCTCCCTTATTAGCCCATTCACTGTCAGTTCAATCAAAATTACAAGAAAAATTTAAGGACCATAATGTAACGATTGAAATGGCAATGCGTTATCAAAATCCATCAATGGATTCCGTTCTGGAGAAAATGCGATTGTCTAATTACGACCAGATTATTGTTTTACCACTTTTTCCTCAATACGCGAGTGCCTCTAGCGGCTCTGCTATAAAAAAAGCAATGAAAATCATACAAGAATGGTGGGTGATTCCTGAAATAAAAATAGTGAGCCAATTTTACGAGAATGAAGGATACATCAACTCTATTGTGGAAAACGCTAAAGAATTTGATCTAGCATCATACGACCATATACTTTTCTCATTTCACGGATTACCAGAGCGTCAAGTTGATAAAGTATATGAAGGCAGTGACTTGTGTGGGGACCAACCTTGCGACTCAGAAGTTAATGAGAAAAACAAATTTTGCTACAAAGCGACTAGTTACGCTACAACTCGATTAATCGCAGCCAAATTAAACTTAAAAGAAGGTGATTACACCGTTTGTTTCCAATCACGCTTGGATAAAAAGTGGCTCACTCCATTTTCGGACAAGGTGGTAGAAGAGTGGGGGAAAAAAGGTGCTAAAAAATTGTTGGTTTTTAGTCCAGCATTTGTAGCTGACTGCTTAGAAACAATAATTGAAATTGGCGCTGAATACCAAGAAATTTTTGAAGAGCACGGGGGCGAAAAAATTCAATTAGTTTCGAGTTCAAATGACCATCCACTATTTATTGACGGACTAACAGAACTAATAAAAGAAAGACTTTAATATAAATATTTTGACAAGGCAGCTTTGTTTTGTAATTTTGCAACGATAAAAATAAATAACCATGAGTAATATAACTGAAAAAATGACCTACAAAGTAAAAGACATTAGCTTGGCTGAATTTGGTAGAAAAGAAATGAAACTAGCGGAAGCTGAAATGCCAGGATTAATGGCACTTCGTGAAGAATTCGGACCTTCCAAACCTTTAGCAGGTGCGCGCATCGCAGGATGCTTGCACATGACCATTCAAACGGCCGTTTTAATTGAAACACTCACCGAATTAGGTGCTGAAGTAACCTGGTCATCTTGTAATATATTTTCAACCCAAGATCATGCTGCCGCTGCAATTGCTGCTGCCGGAATCCCAGTTTTTGCGTGGAAAGGAATGAATGAAGAAGAATTTGAATGGTGTATCGAACAAACAATCTTTGCATTTGAAGGTGGTAAACCTTTAAATATGATTTTAGATGATGGTGGTGATTTAACCAATATGGTTTTTGATCATTTTCCAGAATTAACCAAAGACATTCGTGGATTATCCGAGGAAACAACAACAGGTGTATTAAGACTTTATGACCGTATCAAGAATGGTACGCTTATGATTCCTGCTATTAATGTAAATGATTCGGTTACGAAATCTAAATTCGACAACAAATACGGTTGTAAAGAATCATTAGTAGACGCGATTAGACGTGCAACAGATGTAATGATGGCTGGAAAGGTCGCTGTTGTTTGCGGTTATGGAGATGTTGGAAAAGGTTCTGCTGCTTCGTTACAAGGGGCAGGTGCAAGAGTAATTGTAACGGAAATAGATCCAATCTGTGCTTTACAAGCTGCAATGGATGGGTTCGAAGTGAAAAAGCTTAATTCCGTGGTTCATTTAGGAGATATTATCGTAACGGCTACTGGTAATAAAAATATCGTTCAGGGAAGTCATTTTGAGAAAATGAAAGACAAAGTCATCGTTTGTAATATAGGACATTTTGATAACGAAATCGACATGAATTGGCTTAACACTAACCATGGTGATTCTAAAATAGAAATTAAACCGCAAGTTGATTTGTATAATATTGAAGGTAAAGATATTATCGTTTTAGCTGAAGGTCGTTTGGTTAACCTTGGATGTGCAACTGGCCATCCGTCTTTCGTTATGTCAGCCTCTTTTACCAATCAAGTGCTAGCTCAGTTAGAATTATGGGAAAATACGTCTCAATATGAGAATGATGTATATGTTCTTCCTAAGCGTCTAGATGAAAAAGTAGCACGCTTGCATTTATCTAAAATTGGGGTGGAATTAGAAGTTCTTTCCGAAAATCAAGCTGATTATATTGGTGTGAAAGTAGAAGGTCCATTTAAATCTGATAGCTACCGTTATTAATTAAAAATATCAATAGTTTAAAAGCGAGGGAAATTCCCTCGCTTTTTTTTTGTCCAATTTTTCAAGCGGTGGAACTAATAAATCAACTTCTTAGAATATAATCCATTGAATTACAAGTCATAAGTATTGATGTGAAACCTTAAGAGAACTTAAGCGTTAAAGTCCACAATACAAAAGAATATGAGAAAATTTAGTTTTATTATTTTTAACATTGTTTCCTTGGCTGCCTTCTGTACGGAACCATTAGAAACGAGTAAATTACAATACAAACAACACTATCAGTCGATTGCTATCGAACAAATGCAATTATATAAAATTCCAGCAAGTATAACCTTAGCGCAAGGAATTTTAGAATCTGGTAGCGGAAATTCATCCTTAGCAAAAGAATACAACAATCATTTTGGAATCAAATGTCATTCAAATTGGACGGGAGAAAAGGCCTATTTTGATGATGATGCAAAAAATGAGTGTTTTAGGGCCTATAAAAAAGTGGAAGACTCTTATAAAGACCACAGCCTATTTTTGACAAACAACAAACGCTACCAAAGTTTATTCAGTTTAAATACAAGCGATTATAAAGGATGGGCTAAAGGATTAAAAGAGGCAGGTTATGCCACAAGTCCGGCGTATGCTACTTTATTGATCACCATTATTGAAGAACTTAAACTTTACGAACTTGATAATAATACGCCTCAAACAAATCCAATATTTTCCAATTCACTGAATGCTGAAAAGTTAATACATAGTAACCACGTGCTCTATGTTAAAGCGAAAAAAGGAGATTCATACCACAAAATATCAAAACGACATGGGATTACCCTGCGCCAACTCCATAAATACAATGAACAAATCCCAAGCATAGATATCCTTGAAGAAGGCACCATCATCTACTTAGCTCCTCGGAGAAATCATTCAAGAGTAAAAAAATACATAGTGTTAGACGAACCAAAAACATTGCGTGAAATAGCGCAACTAGAAGCTGTAAAGCTTAAACCTATCATGCGGAAGAATGAAAATTCTTCTCCAGATGAACAACTTCCTAAAGGAGAAAAAATAATCCTTCGATAATTCATTTTTGAAATAAGAAGGTGATTGCGTTTGTTGTTTGTTTGTTAGAAAGCCTCGTTCGCGGGGCTTTTTAAGTTAACAAATTTTTATGGCGACTTGATAATAATTATTTACACCGCCTAAAACCTCATAGTTAATGTAAAAAGATTTTGTCCATTCCTCAAATGCCTTAAACTCATGCATGGGTACATTGAATTCATCAAAAAATAGTATGTCGCCTTTCTTAAGATACGGAGTAAGTAAGGTTAAAACATAAAGCGTTGCCGTGTATAAATCAGCATCCATATGAATTATTTTACGCTTATTATTTTCAAATGAAACTAAAAACGGCAGTAAAGATTGTTGAAATAAGCCGGTATGAAATTGATGTCTATCCCCTACTATTTCAGGAAGTTCTTCCCCAGAACTCATGTCACCCTTTTTAAATGGCCCCCAATCTTCAGGAAGTCCAGTGAATGTATCAAAACCATGGAATCTAGCCTCCTTATGATCTATGCGAGACGTCCACCACTTAAACGAATCACCTTTTGAAACGCCAAATTCTAGGTAATCAATTGGATTGTTAAGCGCTTCTTTTTCGATGACATAATTAAATAACTTTTCGCGATTAGCGTACAAAAATTTAAAGGAATAGAAATCACTCATTCCCTCGTGTCTATGGGTAGAAATCCAACGAGAAAGTTTAGATAATTGTCCAAGAAACGAAAAGTAATGCGCAGGAACGATATGATGTAGGCGAAGCATAAAAAATAGGCCCTTTAATTTTCCCCTTAAAAACAACAATCTTTTCATATAAAACAATTGATAAATTGACCAAAAATACAATATAATGAAGGAAAATAAAAACGAATGAGTTGCATCACCTTATTTTATTAAATTGGCGACACGTTTTTTTATTTGTAAATTCGCTCATCAAAATTTGGTATGCGAAGCTTCTATATTTTCATTTCTTTATTCATTTCAGGATTTGCCTTTTCGCATGATTATTATTTCTCATTTGCAGAAATACAATATAACAAAGAAACGACGTGCCTAGAAATTAGCATTAAGGTTTCAAGCCATGACTTAGACAATTATTTCAGAAAAAAAGTGGTGGATATTAATATAGAAAAAGCGCGGAAAATAGATAGTCTATCAAGCAAAATAAATCAGTTAATATTAAATGGCTTCGTTATTAAGCAAGAAGGAAAAACTATTTTTCAACGCATCGAGGGATACGAAAACACATTAGACGGATTCACTTATTTTTACTTAATCTCTGAGCCGATTCAACAAGGAATTCCCATCCATTTAAGGTATGATTTATTCATGGATTTATTTCCTGAACAACAACAAAAAGTTACCTTAATTGGCGATACAATTTCAAGCTATCAATTTATGCTTTTTCAACGTGAACAAATAATTAATCTCAACTAAAATGAAATACATTCTAAGCCTCTCCTGCCTTCTAGCTTTCTTTAATGGCATCCATGCGCAAAAAAAGTTTGCTCAATTAGATCTTGAGTTACCGACTCCAAACACCTACAGAAATGCGGCGGGTGCTCCTGGACATGAGTATTATCAGCAACAAGCTGATTACAAAATGAACATCACTATAGATGATAAAACACAAATATTATCAGGCACTGAAACCATTACCTACACCAATAATTCACCAGATCAATTATCGTATTTGTGGCTTCAATTAGATCAAAATATTTATGCTGAAAATTCAGAAACGAAACTTATCGAAGTGGAAAAAATGGAGGATTTTAAATCATTAGCTGATCTGGATGCAAAAAACTTCAAATACGACGGAGGATTTAAGATTGAATCCATTTCAACAACGCAAGGAATAAAAATGAAATACGCCATCAATAAAACGATGTTGCGTATTGATTTAGAGAAACCATTGGCAGCTCATTCTTCTATTTCGTTTCAAGTAAAATGGTTTTATAACATAAATGACCGCATGAAAGTTGGAGGTAGATCAGGTTTTGAATATTTTGAAAAAGATAAGAATTACCTGTACACCATTGCTCAATACTTCCCTAGAATGTGCGTGTATAATGATGTGACAGGTTGGCAAAACAAACAGTTTTTGGGAAGAGGTGAATTCACCTTACCATTTGGTAATTATGAGGTATCCATTACAGTTCCTGAGGATCATATTGTTGCAGCAACCGGAGTATTGCAAAATGCCACTACCGTCCTAAATGCCACCCAACGGAAGAGATTAGAGTTAGCAAAAGTTTCCGACAACCCAATAATTATCGTTACGCAAGAGGAGGCGATCAAAGCAGAATCGAACCAAACTAGCAAAAATAAGACGTGGATTTTTAAAGCGACGAATGTCCGTGACTTCGCATTCGCCTCCTCAAGAAAATTTATTTGGGATGCGCAAAATGTTAAAATTGCCAATAATAACGTGCTTTGCATGTCCTTTTATCCTAAAGAAGGAAACCCACTTTGGGAAAGATATTCCACAAAATTGGTAGCACACACCATAAAAACATATTCAAAATACACGGTGGATTACTCCTACCCTGTTGCCATCTCTGTTCATTCGAAATCAATCGGGATGGAATACCCAATGATTTGTTTTAATGGAGGTCGTCCAGAGGAAGATGGAACGTATTCAGAAGAAACAAAATATGGCATGTGGGGAGTTATTATTCATGAAGTGGGACATAACTTTTTCCCTATGATTATTAATTCGGATGAAAGACAATGGACATGGATGGACGAGGGTTTAAATACTTTTGTTCAATATTTGACAGAGCAAGAATGGGAAAGAGGTTATCCTTCTCGCCGAGGACCTGCTTACCTTATTGCAGATTACATGCGTGGCGATCAGAACTTTATTTCCCCCATCATGACCAACTCCGAATCTATTTTTCAATTTGGAAATAATTCCTACGGAAAACCTGCAACTGCCTTAAATATCCTTCGTGAAACAATAATGGGACGAGAACTTTTTGATTTTGCTTTCAAGACGTATTGTGAAAGATGGAAATTTAAACATCCGTCCCCTGCTGATTTTTTCCGATCAATGGAAGACGCCTCAGCGGTAGATCTAGATTGGTTCTGGCGTGGATGGTTTTATGAAACTCAACCCGTAGATGTAGCTATAAATGATGTGAAATGGTTCCAACTAAACACGCAAAATCCCACCATAGAAAAAGGATTTCTACTTGACAAAAATCTAAACAAAGATCAATTTATTGGTGATGATTTAAACAAAACAAGTATCGTTGAAACAATCAACGAAAGAGACAAAGACATCAATGATTTTTATGCAAAAAGAAATAAATATAGCGTTGATGCAATGGATACTAAAGAATACAATGAATTTATTTCAAAACTAAGTCCAAAAGAACTGGAAATATTAAATGCAAATAAACAATTCTATGAAGTCTTAATTGATAACATCGGAGGACTTGTTACCCCTTTAATTTTCGAATTCACTTTTAAAGACAATACGGAAAAAATAATACGAATTCCTGCAGAGGTATGGCGACTTAATGAAAAACAAATTAGCAAGGTATTTATATTTGATAAAGAAGTCACTTCGATTCGTTTGGATCCATTTTTAGAGACAGCCGACGTGAATCTTTCTAATAATTCTTGGCCAGCATACGAACAACCTTCACGTTATCAATTATTTAAACAACAAGGTTTCAAAGGCAACTTAATGCAACGACAAATAGAAGTAGATAAGTTGAAAAAAGATTAATAATTTGGTTTACACAACCATAATGATTAATTTCCGTCTGAATTT
>CAMCQW010000056.1 GCA_945877045.1 Chryseobacterium gleum | reverse complement strand
TTTTCTTACCTTTAACTAAAATTTTACTGTATGAAAATAGCGACTCTCACATTTTTGGCCCTACTATTTATCCAAACGAACGTAATTTCCCAATGTCAATTTGTATATGTAAGCACAAGCGGCACACCCTTAGGATTGGGCACACAAGCCTCCCCGATGGACATTCAAACCGCATTACTTACAGCGGGTAACGGCGCATATATACGTTTAGCAACCGGACAATATCCTATTGATAACAACCTTTCACTTAATGGCAACAACATTACTATTGAAGGTGGATTTATTGATACATTGGCATGGACAAAGACAAGCTTGGCAGGTGCAAGCACCATATATAGAACAAATCTTAATCCTCAAGGCCCTAACACATCTTTACGAATCAGCGCTTTCGAAATTTCAAATAAAAGCTTTTTCCGTTTTCAAGACCTAACAATTCAGGTAGCAAACGCCGCCGCTTCTACAGCCGCGACACCTTATGGAACCTCTGTTTATGGGGTGTATTTGGATAGCTGTTCCGATTATAAACTGGTTCGTTGTCAATTTATTGCTGGTCATGCAAGCTCGGGGTTTTCGGGTACTAGCGGGGCTGCTGGGGCCAATGGCAACAATGGTTCATTAGGAAATTCTGGTTCGTGTAATGGTAGTGATTGTACTTTCTCAAACGGCAGCGCCGGGGCAAGTGGTGGTGCTGGCGGTGCTGGTGCCAGTGGAGTAGGAGGAGGTTCAGGTGGGCCAAATCAAAATAACGCTCAAAATCCGGGAGCAGCAGGAACGGCGGGAACGGCTAGGAATGGCGGTGGCGGCGGTGGCGGCGGTGCCGGTGGAGACGAATGTTATTCAAATAACGCGGGAAATGGTGGCCTTGGTGGCGCATCTGCTTGTAATAATGGTGGTACTTCAGGTACTAGGGGAAATGAGGGTGATCCGGGAGGAAATGGTGCCAGTGGTGGTAATGGCTCCGCTGGTTTAGTTGGCGCCCAAGGTGCCAACGGTCCGCAAGGCCAACATTCTAACGGATTTTGGACTCCGGGCACTCAAGGCGCAAATGGTTTGGATGGTTGTGGTGGATCTGGTGGTGGTGGTGGCGGCGGCGGCGGTCGACAGAATTGTACTTTCTGCGATAACGGCCCAGGAAATGGTGGTAGCGGTGGCGGTGGCGGTGGCCAGGGCGGAACTAGTGGAACCGGTGGTTATGGAGGAGGCGCTTCTTTTGGAATTTATATCAATGTTAGCGGCATCAACGGAAGCATAGTTGATTGCTTTGTTCAAGCAGGAAACTTCGGATCTGGCGGATTAGGTGGTAATGGTGGTTCGGGCGGAAATGGAGGCAGCGGGGCGGGTATTCAGGCTACATGCAGTAGTGAAATTGGAGATGGTGGTCCAGGTGGCGCAGGTGGCGCAGGTGGTGCCGGTGGCATGGGTGGCGCAGGTGCCAATGGCATTAGTTTCCCTGTTTACGTGGTAAGTGGAGACACGTTATTATCCCAAATTAGTACATTCGATTTAGCCAGTCAACCAGAAATCCAGGTTTCATACGCAACTTGTACGAATCAAGCGATGTCAGTGAGTGATGTAATGGCGGGACCAGGGCCAAGCGCTTGGACTTTTACCCATCCATCTTCTGTTGCGGTGTCTAACGTGAACCCAACAACGACGGCCTCACCACTTGTTGGTTATACAAGTATACAACTCTTAACGTTTAATTACTTAGATTTTATAAATATAACATGCCAAAGTGATGAAGTTTCGCTTGATGTTTCGATTTGTCAAGGCGATAGTTATCAGTTTAATGGAATGTCTTATACACAAGCCGGAACTTACACATCTAACCAAACAAATCTGCAAGGCTGTGATAGTTTAGTGACTTTAAACCTATCCTTGGAGCAGATTAATAATACGGTTTCTGCTAATGGCTTAGTTATAAATTCTAGTTTACCTGGTCTTCAATACCAATGGATAAATTGTACGACTTTAGGAGCCATTCCCACTGCAACAAGCGCAAATTACACGGCTACACAAAATGGCGTTTATGCCGTTGTTACCACTAATTCTAATGGCTGCACTGACACATCCAATTGTATAACTATTAATTATGTTTCTATTGATGAAGGAGGTTTATCAGGAATAACGATCTTTCCTAATCCAGTGCAAAACATGTGGAGCATAACATTTGATGAAGTATTTACAGGCACTATCAATTTGTCTGATGCAAATAGTAGATTAATAGAGAACTTCTATATTGACGACGCAGAGACATTCACAGCAAAAATGGATTACGCACCGGGAATTTATTTTGTTGAAGTAAGGTCAATAGATGAAAAACGAATAATGCGGATAATAAAAAATTAAGCACCATTTCTTTACGTAATGAATCATGAATAAAATTATTTTAGTTGTTGTAATTGTTTTTCAAGTGTCCTTTTCTTTTGGGCAAACGGACACACTTTTTTGGTTTGTTGCCCCAGAGGTTGCTCAAAACCATGGCGACAGACCAATTGTTTTAAGGTTCGCGACCTTAAATACGGCCGCAACAATTACCATCTCTCAGCCCGCAAATCCTGCTTTTCCAGTACAAGTAATTAATCTTGGAATTAATGCAGCACAAACGCTCGATTTAACAGCTTGGATTGATATAACAGAAAATAAACCACCAAATACAATTTTGCCTTTTGGGTTTAAAATTCTTTCCACCACCCCTATCATGGCTTATTATGAAGTAACACCAACCTGCAATTGTAACCCGGATATATTTACGCTTAAGGGAAAGAATTCCTTAGGAACACAATTTATCGTGCCTTTCCAAAACTTTCTTAATAACGCCGCCTATGCACGCTCTGGTTTCGACATTGTGGCCACTCAAAATAATACTACAGTCACTATCAATCCAAAAAATGATATTGTTGGGCATCCTGCCAACGTTCCTTTTGTAATAATTCTTCAAAAAGGAGAAACTTACAGTGCCCAAGCGGTAAGCACCTCTGCAGGATTGCATTTATCTGGATCAACAGTTGTCGCTGATAAACCAATTGCCATTACTATCGTTGATGACTCTATGTCTGGCGCGCCTTACGGTGGCTGTGCCGATTTAATGGGTGATCAAATCATACCAATTTCGGTTACAGGCAAAGAACACATTACAATTAAAGGATACTTAAATGGTCCTGATAAAGTTTATATTGTTGCTACCCAAAATAATACGCAAGTAACAATAGACGGCGTTAATGTCGCCATATTAAACATAACAGATATGTATGTTCATACTCAAACGAACGCTACGGCATATACACAAACAGACAAACCGGTTTATGTTTTGCACACCTCTGGGTTCGGTTGTGAGGTTGGTGGTGCAATTGTCCCGCCGATTGTTTGTACCGGCTCAAACACGGTTGCTTTCGTTCGGTCCACCAACGAGTTTTTTGCGATTAATATTTTAGTACCGACAGGGGGAGAAAACACATTCACACTAAATGGCTCCCCAGCAAATATCGGCCCGGGTATATTCCAGCCCGTGCCCGGAACAGCGGGCGCATGGAAATATGCACAAATTGATGGATCTCCATTTATCGGTGTACAGCAAGCAAGTAGAGTAGAAAATCCCAACTCTAAATTTCACCTCGGAGTAATTCATGGTGGCGCAAGTTCGGGTTGTAGATATGGGTATTTTAGTGATTTCGCCGCATATAAATATGAAATAGAGGCTAATGCATCCATTCTTTGTAGTGGCGATACCTTAGCATTAACTACGGATTCTTTACCAGGGGCAACGTATAATTGGACGGGTCCTTTGGGGATTAATTCCAATGGTATTAACCTACAGTTACTTAATGTTGTTCCTGCGCAATCGGGGAATTATATTATAAGCGGATTTACTGCGGGATCATGCGAATTAATACCCGATACAGTAGCTATAATTATAATTGCTACGCCGCCTCTTCCCGGAATAATAACGAATTCACCCTTGTGTTTTGGAGATACTCTTTTTGTTTCAGCAAATGCAAATCCCTTTTTCTCCTATGATTGGATTTTTAACGATACCTTAAATTTACAAGGGACCAACTTTAATTTAAGCGCACTATCTCCAGGTAATTACACGGTTTCATTAGTATCATCTTTGGGAAATTGTATTTCTCCTGTAAACCAAGATACTATTGTTGTTTATAATCAAAGTATGATACAGTTTACAGGTCCGATAGACACTTGTGGAAACACCACCGGATTCCAAAGTGCTTTTCAAACGGACCCTTCTGATCCAATGGCTAGCATTACTTGGTACGATGCAAACAATATTATGGGATCAGGACAAACATTAAATAATGTAATTGCCACGAATGGGGCATATTCCACCCAGACCTATTGGGTAGAATTAACGACTCAAAATAATTGCACTGCGTTAGACACATTTTCAATAACGTTTAATCCTTATCCGGCGATTAACCTCAGCTTAACCCCATTGTGTGATGGAGAAACGGCAACCTACAGTACAACATTAGCTTGGTCTACAATCGCCCCGCCGAACACAAATTGTACTTATTTCATAAACTATGGTGATGGACAAACAGGAACGAACGCCAATGGAACACATGTTTATGATTCCATCGGAAATTATACCGCCATACTAATTGCAACTAGCTCGGAGGGCTGTCCTGTGAGTGATACCGCAGATGTAATCATTACATCAATACCGCAACTTATTCCACAGGTTACCCCGCAATGTGGACAGGTGGCAGCCTTTAGTGCTGAGCTACTCCTTGGAAATTATGTGGTTGAGCAACTTTATTGGACCATAACAGGAATTGGAGATTTTAACTCCGCTAGCTTCATTAATACCTTCGTTAATTCTGGTGACTACACCGCAACATTATTTATAGAAGGAGACAATGGTTGCAATTACAATGCTCAGCTGCCATTCACGATTATTCCTTCAGTTACCATTGACAACTTAGAAATACCCAATGTAATAACCCCTAATGGGGATCAAATAAATGATGTATTAACAATTAATTCTTTGTTTGTAGATTGCACAGAATTTACCCTTTACATAATTAATAGATGGGGAAATATTGTCTATGAAATGAATAACCAATCTCTTGTATTTAAAGGAGAAGACCAAAACGGAAATAAATTAGAACAGGGGGTATATTTTTATCGATTAATTACCAATGATGGTCGTGAGGCAGTTGGCCACATTACTATTTTATAATACGGACTTAATACCCTTCATTACCTCCGAAGGATTTTCCCAAGGCGACATATGACCGGCCCTATCTATTAGGTAGAGCTGTTCTGGAAACGAGGCGGTTTTTCGACGATATTCTTCCACCTCAATAAGCCTGTCCAATACCCCATGAATAAAAAGATAATCAAGTGGGTTTTCCTGAATATGGGCACTAAAATCTGTTCTGTTTCTCATGGCTAAGGATGAAAAAGCGATGGCATTGGCCTCTATTTTTTTTGCTTCCTTAACTAAAGATAAAATAGTTTCTTCGTGTTTTTTCATATCATTAAACAAGTGCGGAATAGCTTCTTGAATAAAGAGGTTTTTGGCTTTCAAAACGAGTGAAGCAACGCGCCCCCTGTCTTTTTTCTTCTGTTCCCCGTCGTCCCAAAAATTAGAATTAAGTAAAACAACTTTTCTACAACCAGGCATTTGTCTTTTAATTTCCAGCGCCACATACCCCCCCATCGAATGTCCAACGATGGAAAAGGAATTTATACCCAACGTCTCTAGCGTAGAGATAACCTGATCAGCCATCCAACAAATAGAGGGCTTATCAGGCGTATTTTCTAAAGGGGAATTGCCATGACCAGGCATATCAATAAAGATACATTGGTACTTAAGTTTTGAAAGGGGCAAAACGTCCCACATGGTGGAGGATTCTAAAAAACCATGAACAAAAACCAGGGCGGGTCCCGAACCAAAACCAGTTGAGTAAAGCATGTTAAGCGTTCATCAAATCTTCAATCGCTTCTGCTTCAAGTGGGATATTTTTCATCAGGTTAAATGCCCCCCCTTTTTCTTGGACTACTAAATCGTCTTCCAAACGGATTCCTAAATTTTCTTCTGGGATGTAAATACCCGGCTCACAAGTAAAGACCATACCTGCTTGAATTGGTTGGTACCAAAGCCCCACATCATGCGTGTCAAGTCCGATAAAATGAGAAGTTCCGTGCATAAAATATTTTTTATAAGCAGGCCATTCGGGCTTTTGGTTTTTAATATCGTCGATTGAAATTAGATTAAGACCAACGAGTTGTTCTTCCATCAATAATCCTACAGTTTTATGATAGTCAGCCATAATTACGCCAGGCACCAACAATTTTTCGGCTTCTTTTTTTACATGAAGCACGGCATTATATACCGCTTTTTGACGTTTTGTAAATCGACCAGATACCGGAATACATCTCGTTAAGTCAGATGAATAATTAGCATATTCAGCAGCAACATCTAACAAAATAACTTCGCCATCTTGACATTGTTGGTTGTTTTCAATATAGTGAAGCACACAAGCATTTTTCCCCGATGCAATAATTGGCGTATAAGCAAAACCTTTCGATCTGCGTTTAATAAATTCATGTACAAGTTCCGCTTCAATTTCATATTCCCAAACACCGGGCTTTACAAACCCCAAAAGCCTTCTAAAACCGGCTTCAGTTATATTACAGGCCGTTTGCATTAAATCAATTTCTAGTTGGCTTTTAATAGAGCGAATTTGGTGTAATATTGGCGCAGATTTCAATGTCTGATGTGCGGGATATTCAATCCGCACTTTTTTTATAAATCGATCTTCTCTTGTTTCTACTTCCGTTGAAGCTCTTAAATGTTCGTTGGTATTTAGATAAATAGCACCACATTCCGCCATTAATTGCTTGAAGATAACAGGGAATTGCTGCAACCAATAGACCGTTTTTATGCCAGAGACTTGCAGCGCTGTTTCCTTCGTAAGTTTTTCTCCTTCCCAGATGGCGATTAATTCACTAGTTTCTTTTAAAAACAGTATTTCTTTGTGTGCGGGATTACTCGCATTAGGAAACAGAACTAAGACCGACTCTTCTTGATCAACTCCGCTGAGGTAAAAAATATCTCGGTGTTGCTGAAAAGGCATCGAGCTGTCTGCGCTTATTGGGAAAATATCATTGGAATTAAAAATGGCCAAGGCACCCTTTTCCATTTGTTTAACAAAAGCAGCGCGATTTTTAATAAAAAGCGAAGCGTTTATAGGCGAATATTTCATTGATATAAATGGGTCTTATTGTTTAATTAACCTAAAATCATGCTTCCCCAAACCATCATCATAGGTGTACCAAAGCTCCGATTTTGTTAGGCGTTCAATCGTATAACTACGTGGAGCCGTTGCGGTTGAAGAGTTGGCCGTCAAAAGAAAATCCCCCGCCCCTAAAATTGTTAATAGGCTACGCTCGCCTTCAAAATCCCATCCTCCGGAAGCATTTAAAACCTGGTCAAAGGTATCAATAAGTTGCCTCGAATATGTACCTTCTTCATTGAACGTTTCTTTGTAACTATTGATCAACAAATCGCCCGTAAAGTCAATGTTATTAAGTAGATAGGTTTCCAGTTTCCAAGTTCCTCTAATATGAACCGCCGCCATATTTTTTAAACCACCATCCGGATATTTCTTACACGAAAATAACCCGATTGATAGCACCATCATCGAGAGAAAAATAAAGCGTTTCATAAATTTATATTTTAACAAATTAACTAAAAAAAAACCAAAAGGCCATCTATTTAAACCAACCGGAGTAAAAAACATAATTATCAGCGATTCGCATTACCTCCCCTTCAAAAAGTTCAGGGGACAAGGTCTTTATTTTTTTTGCGGGCACACCACCGTAAATACTCCAAGATTCCACCCGCGTACCTTCTAATACCACCGCTCCAGCAGCAATAATACAATTTGATTCAATATGGCAATTATCCATAACAATTGTGCCCATTCCAATCAGGACATTGTCTTCAATCGTACACCCATGGACGAGTGCATTATGTCCGATAGAAACATTATTACCGATATGAACGCTTGTTTTTTGATAGGTGCAATGTAATACCGCGCCATCTTGGACATTAACTTTATTCCCTATTCGAATAGAATTCACATCCCCCCTAATAACCGCATTGAACCAAACGGAGCATTGTTGTCCCATTATCACATCCCCTATTATGGTAGCATTTTCGGCCAAATAACAATCTTCACCGAATTGAGGAGAAAGATCTTTACAAGATTTAATTAATGCCATTGCTTAAGAATATGTTTTGCTATTTCCAACTTGCTCCATTTTTTTCATCTTTAATTTCAACACCAGCCTTTGCTAATCCATCTCTAATCATATCTGAAGTTGCCCAATCCTTTTTTTCTCTCGCCTGTTCTCTCAGCGCAATCACAACGTCTATTACCCTGGAAAGACGAACATTCTCTTCTTTTTGGGTAGGAATAATGCCCAGTACATCAAACACCATTGTTGCAACCATTTGCTTAAATAAAACAAGATCTTCTTCTCTCAAGAATTCCTTTCCCTCATTTATTCGATGAATGTGTTTTACTGCATCAAAGATGCTTGCGATTAATAAGGGGGCATTAAAATCATCGCAAATAGCAGCTTGTACCGAACGAATAATAGCTGCCACGTCAAAGGTTGTTTGTTTACTAGGCACAATTGTTTCAAGCAATGCTATTCCTTCCATGAGGCGCAGGAAACCTTTTTCAGAGGCATTTAGCGCTTCTTCTGTAATATCTAAAGTGCTACGATAATGAGCCTGCAGCATAAAAAATCGAACCACAGCAGCCGAATATGGTTTTTTGAATAATGGTGATGTTCCTTCTATTATTTCTTTGGGCAGAAAATAATTGCCCAACGATTTGCTCATTTTTTGTCCGTTAACATTGAGCATGTTGGCATGCATCCAGTAGCGTGCCGGATTGCAGCCAAAGGAACCACAATTTTGCGCAATTTCATCTTCATGATGTGGGAATTTAAGGTCCATTCCGCCCCCATGAATATCAAACTGTTTTCCCAAATATTTTGTTGACATTGCCGTGCATTCTATATGCCATCCTGGATTTCCATTTCCCCATGGGGACCTCCAAATTTGCAAATCGGCAGGGTTGGCTTTTTTCCAAAGGGCAAAATCAGCAAAGAAACGCTTTTCATCTTGTGCAGAAAGTGAGCGTGTTTCCTGCTCGAGTTCCTCTACTTTACGCCCGCTCAATTCACCATAGTTAAACTTTTTCATGTAAGCTTTTACATCAAAATATACTGAGCCATTTTTAACATAGGCATATTCATTGGCTAAAATTTGCTCAATCACCTCTATTTGCTCCTGAATATGAGCTGTTGCTGTCGGCTCTATAGTAGGAGGAAGCAAGTTATAAATTCGTTGTAATTCTTGAAATGTCACATTATATTTATAGACGATTTCCAGGGGTTGTAATTGCTCAAGACGCGCGGCAGAGCCTATGCTATCTAACTCTTGTCCAGCACTGTTTGTAATGTGTCCCGCGTCGGTAATATTACGAACATATTTTACCTCATAGCCAAGAAATAAGAGACAACGGTAAATAAAATCAAAATTGATAAACGTACGCATATTACCAACATGTGGCTCACTGTATAATGTCGGCCCACATACGTACATACCAACCCTCCCTTCATTAATAGGTTTAAACAGCTCTTTCTTACCGCTTAATGTGTTATAAATAATAAGCTCTTTTTTGAGCATAGACATAAAAGACAATTTTACACAAAGGTAGAAAAATGAGGGCAGATTGTAAAGTTTGCAGATACAAGACTTATACTTATTTTTGAGCATG
>CAMCQW010000055.1 GCA_945877045.1 Chryseobacterium gleum | reverse complement strand
GGGGTTTGCGGGGTGCATTGAAGAGCGCCAAATTCCATGATCGCTTGGTTAAAAATTGCCGGGTTCTTTCTGTCCAATAATGCTGCAGCTAAAATTTTGAACTCCCTTTTTCCAGCGCTCGAATCAATTGGTGTTTCAACATCAAAAAGCCTACTCAATACCCGAAAGACATTTCCGTCTACTACCGCTACTTGTTCATCAAAAGAGAAAGATGCAATTGCCGCTGCAGTATATTCCCCTACGCCTTTCAACTTAATAATCTCAGTGTAAAGAGTAGGGAAAGCACCCCTATAATTATTTTCAAGCTCTTTTGCTGTTGCTAGCATATTTCTAGCCCTTGAATAATATCCAAGCCCTTGCCATAGACGAAGCACATCATCTTCATTTGCAGTAGAAAGACTTTTCAGTGTTGGATATGCCTCAACAAACTTTAGGTAGTAAGGAAGCCCTTGATTTACGCGAGTTTGCTGTAATAAAATCTCGCTCAACCAAATTTTGTAGGGGTCTTTCGTTTTTCGCCAGGGCAAATCACGCTTGTTTATTTGATACCATGAAATTAAAACGCCTTGATAATTAACCATTTAATTGTTTCTTTTTTTTTTTTTTAAAAAAAAGTGTCTTTTAAATTAATAACTAATTTATTTTTGTACCCAAAACTACTCATTGTTAAATTTATAAAACAAAAAATTATTATGACCAAAGCAGACATTGTAACTGAAATTGCTACGCAAACAGGATTGGAAAAAGCAGAAGTATTAAGAGCGGTAGAAGCGTTTATGTCTTCGATTAAAACTTCACTTACTAGTGGAAAAAACGTTTATTTAAGAGGTTTTGGTAGTTTTATTGTAAAAGAAAGAGCACAAAAGACCGGCAGAAATATTTCAAAAAACACGACCATAATTATACCAGCACATAACGTTCCCACGTTCAAAGCATCGAAAACATTTGTAGAGCAAGTTAAAAAGGAGCTTACAATTGGGTGATGTCTTTTTGAAAATATAAAAAAATATCTTACCTTTGCAATCCGTTTTAAACATGATGTAGCTTTAAAACGCATAAAAAATTAAATTCAACACGATAAACTTTACAATATGCCAAGCGGTAAGAAGAGAAAAAGACATAAAATGGCGACGCACAAGCGTAAGAAACGATTAAGAAAAAATCGTCATAAAAAGAAAAAATAAGCTTACCATTTAAATAATGAAAGCTCAACATTAAAAGGTTGGGCTTTCATTATTTTACATAAAAAATTCACTGTGGGCTTTGAACTAGTAGTAGACGCAAGAACTAACGGAGTTTGGTTAGCCTTGCTTCGAGATAGTAAATTAATAGAACTTCATGAAGAGCGAGGAAATTCAGACTTTGCTGTTGGCGACGTCTATTTAGGAAAAATCCGCAGACTTTCTCCCAGTTTAAACGCCGCGTTTGTAGATGTTGGCCATGACAAAGATGCTTTTTTACATTATTTGGACCTTGGGCAACAGTTTAACTCATTAAACAAATTCACCAAGGACACGATGCGGAATAAGCAAAGTGTGCATGATTTACGGTATTTTAAACTAGAGAAAGAAATAGAGAAGTCCGGCAAGATTGATGCCGTTCTATCCTCATCACAATCTATACTGGTTCAAATCGCAAAGGAGCCCATTTCAACAAAAGGCCCTCGGCTTTCTTCTGAAATAACATTAGCTGGCCGTTACCTAGTTTTAGCACCCTTCTCTAATAAAATTTCGATTTCTCAAAAAATCAAAGAGCCGGAAGAACGGAAACGTCTTAAAGATTTAATGGAAAGGATTATACCCAAGAATTTTGGTGTTATCATTCGAACGGTCGCAGAAAATAGACTTACCGAAGATTTAGAGCAAGACCTGAATGATTTATTGGAAAAGTGGCAAAAGATTCATTCAAATACGAAAGGATCAGATGCCCCGAAACGCGTTTTAGGCGAACTAAACACAACTACATCTATACTTAGGGACTTACTTAACGGGGACTTTACAAACATTTATGTAAATGACCAAAAAATGTTTTCAGAAATGAAAACATATATAATGGGCATCTCGCCTGGTAAAGAAGAAATTCTAAAAGCATACGATTCAAAAATTCCTATTTTCGAAAAGTTTGGAGTAAATAAGCAAATAAAAACCCTATTTGGAAAGAAAGTCCCTATGCCTAGCGGTGGTTATTTGATTATTGAACATACAGAGGCGATGCATGTTATTGACGTTAATAGCGGCAATAGGAAGGGGGCTGACGGACAAGAAAACAATGCTTTAGGAACTAACCTTGAAGCGGCTGCAGAAGTAGCGCGTGTTCTGCAATTGCGTGACATGGGCGGTATCATTTGTGTCGATTTTATCGATATGCACGAGAAAGAAAACAATCGGGTTCTATTTGAAAAGATGAAGGAGTTCATGCGTTCAGATCGTGCGAAACACAATATTATTCCACCTTCAAAATTTGGAATTATTGAAATTACTCGGCAACGTGTTCGTCCTCAAACGGAGATAAAAACAGCTGAAGCATGTCCAACATGTAGTGGAACGGGCGAAATACAGGCAAGTATTTTATTTGCTGAGGAAATTGAAGCCAATCTAAAATTCTTGGTTTTAGACCAAAAAGTTAGCGGTGTGTCACTACAAGTTCATCCATACCTTGAGGGATATTTCAAAAAGGGCGGGTTTTTACGCTCTAAGCAATGGGCGTGGTACTTTAAATTTAAAAAGTGGATCCCTGTTATTGGGGTAAGCTCTTTAAATTTATTAGATTATTCTTTTGTAGACAAAGAACACGAAGAAATCCCTTTATAAAATGCCTAGTTCTTCCGCCTTATTCATGTCGGAAAAAATTAAAATGGAGCGTTTTTGCGCCTATGAAGACCGATGTGTCTTTCAACTACGCAAAAAGTTGCTTACTTCATTGCTTCCTGAAGAAGAAAAAGAGTTGCTGATTTCCGACCTTATTAAGGATCGTTTTTTAGATGATTTCCGATTTGCTTGTTCCTATGTTAGTGGGAAATCCCGTATAAAGAAATGGGGAACACATAAAATTTATCGTGGCTTGAAATCTTATCAAATTAATGCTGATTTGATCTCATTAGCCATGAAAGAAATTGTTTTAGATGATTATTTGGACACACTAAAAGAATTAATCGAGCGAAAAAAAATACTCTTGTCGGCTATACAGGACCCCTATAAAAAGAAAGTGAAAATAATCCGTTATTTAACCGGAAAGGGGTATTCCTTAACAGACATCTATCGATCCGGTATAGAGGAAGATTAATCCAAGAGTGAAACCTCTATAACATCTACAAGTTTTTGGATTTTTATTCTTCCCATCTTAACGAGATTTTTTGTGGTTGCATCCCAAGCTTTGTTGCTCATTTCCACTTTCGCGCGTAATTCAACGATATTAATCGGATTCTCTTTCTCCAAAATAGCACAAACTTGTTTTTCAGATTCGGAAAGTTGTTCCTGATGGGAAGTGGTTTCAACTCTCATTTGCGGGAAAAACAATACTTCTTGAATCGATGGGTTATTCGTTAACAACATCACAAATCGATCAATTCCTATACCCATTCCAGATGTAGGGGGCATCCCGTACTCCAAGGCCCTTAAAAAATCTTGATCGATGAACATGGCTTCATCGTCGCCTTTTTCGGAAAGCGTCATTTGCTCTTCAAATCGTTCGCGTTGATCTATTGGGTCATTTAATTCGGAATAAGCATTTGCTATTTCTTTCCCGTTAATCATTAACTCAAATCGCTCTGTTAATTCTGGATTGTCTCTGTGCTTTTTGCATAACGGGGACATTTCAATTGGATAATCAGTAATAAAAACGGGTTGTATATAGTTCGCCTCACATTTTTCTCCGAATAACTCATCAATTAGTTTTCCTTTGCCCATTGAAGCGTCGGTGCTAATTCCATTTTTTGCACAAGCGTCCCGCAATTCATCTTCCGTTTTTCCATATATATCAAAGCCTGTAAATTCAATGATCGCATCCCGCATTGTAATTCTTTTAAAGGGAGCTTTAAGCGATATTTTATTTTTACCTACCGTAATTTCTGTTGTTCCGCAGACATCTAAGGCAACGCGCTCAATCATCCTTTCTGTAAAGTCCATCATCCAGTTATAGTCTTTGTAAGCCACATAGATTTCTAACATGGTAAACTCCGTATTGTGTGTCCGGTCTAGCCCCTCATTTCGAAAGTCTTTCGCGAACTCAAACACGCCGTCAAAACCACCCACAATAAGCCTTTTTAAATAGAGTTCATTGGCAATTCTCAAATACAAAGGCATGTCTAAGGCATTGTGATGCGTAATAAATGGTCGTGCTGCAGCACCTCCAGGAATGGGCTGAAGTATTGGGGTTTCAACCTCTAGGTAATTGAATTCCTCAAAAAACCGACGCATGGACGTGATGGCTTTAGACCTTTTAATAAAGGTCTCTTTGACCTGTGGATTAACTAATAAATCAACATAGCGTTGGCGATATCTGAGTTCTGGATCTGTAAAAGCATCGTGCAACCTTCCGTCTGCATCTGTTTTTGGGAACGGAAGTGGTTTTAAAGATTTGCTTAAAAGAACTATTTCTTTTACGTGAACGCTTTCCTCTCCAACCTGCGTAATAAATAGGACGCCCTTAACACCTATAATATCGCCTAAGTCTAAGTATCGCTTGAACAAATCATTGTAAAGTGATTTATCTTCATTTGGACACAATTCATCTCTATTGATATATAGCTGAATTCTCCCACTAGCATCTTGTAGTTCAACAAAGGAGGCTTTTCCCATGATTCGCTGGCTCATCATTCTTCCTGCCAAGCAAACTACTTTTCCCTCCTCGAAATTTTCTTTAATTTCTGAGGTATAAATAGAAACCGGATACGTTTCTGCTGGAAATGGATTAATTCCCATTTCAATAATTTTATTTAATGATTCCCGACGTTGAATTTCTTGTTCGGAAAGATGTTGATTACTCATAGTGGTAAAAGTGTTGTTTGAGAATTATATCCCATAAATTAGCATGCCTATAGTAAAGTAAATAAATAAACCTACCACATCATTTAGGGTTGTAATAAATGGCCCTGTGGCAATTGCAGGGTCTATTTTATATTTGTGTAAAACGAGGGGAATAATTGTCCCTATTGTTGATGCAAATACAATTACGGTTAATAAAGAAATACTTACCACCATCCCTAGTTTTGTATCGCCGAAAACCAGGGCAAAGCAGAACAAGATAGTAGAAAGTAATATACCATTCAATAAACCTATTAAAGTCTCTTTTAAAATTCTCTTGACAGCGCCATCCAATAGCTTATTTCCTCGGGCCAAAGACTGAACAACAATAGCAGATGCCTGCACGCCAACATTTCCTCCCATTGCGGTAATTAAGGGAATAAAAAACGCGAGTGCGGGCAACTTTGTTATCCCTCCTTCGAAGCCAGATAAAACCTGTGCTCCAAAGCCTCCTCCAATTAGTCCAATAATTAGCCAGGGTAGGCGCCTTCCAGAAATCTTCCAAATACTAGCGTCTTTTTCCAGTGGTTCAGAAATACCCGTTGCAAATTGGAAATCGCTATCCGCCCCGTCTTTAATATAATCTACTACATCATCTAGGGTAATTCTTCCGACGAGTTTTTTTTGATAATCAACAACAGGTACAGAGACCAGGTCATATTTTTCCATAACATCCGCAACTTCTTCAACAGAATCACTTGTTTTAACGAAAATAATATTTTTAAACTGGTATAAATCTTCTATTGTGGCGTTAGGTCCTGCAAATAATATTCGTTTTAAAGACAGCACACCAACCAATTGATCAATAGAGTTAACAACAAAGATGTTGTAAACCTTTTCAACGTCCGCTGCTTGTTTTCTCAGTTCAACAAGCGCTCTTTTAACTGGCCAATCAACATGTGCCTGAAAAAATTCTTTCTGCATTAAACCACCAGCGGTGTTTTCATCATAATTCAATAAATCGACAATGTCCTCTGCTGCCTCATCCTCCATCTGAGAAATAACCTCTTGAATTTGAGCTTTTGAAAATTCGCCAAGGATATCCGCAGCGTCATCTGAATCAAGTTTTTCTAACTGATCTGCAATTTGTTTGGTTGACAATGATGCAATAAAACGGTCTCTCACCTCTTCCTCAAGCTCCATTAAGATATCGGCCTGCGTATCTTCGTCGACTAAAAAATAAATGTATTTTGCCTCATCATTCGATAACTTATCTACTATTTCCGCGATATCAGCATAGTGCAATTCTAGGACGTTGGCCATTAACCAAGAGGCGTCTCTCGCTTCGATTTTATTGCGAACAATTCCCAGAAAGTCTTTTGTCAGTTCAAAACGCATCTATCCATGATATTTTTACAAAGGTATGGAAAGAGTTTTTGAAATGAAAGGCGGGCGGGTTTTAAAGATTAATCGTGACAAAGCCCTTGAACAACATGAAATAGATCGTGCGCCTCTTTTATCTTTTTTATTAAAATAGCATCCTTTGCCCCTTTTTCTACCAACTCATTGACCTCCTCACATTTGTTTTCCAGATTTTGAAGTCCCTCAAGAATTAATTTCGAGTCAAGCGACTTCGGTGGACGCGATTCTTTTAGCAAAATTGACTTGGCCAATAATTCGCCGCTTCTATTTCGGAGTGGCACTAAATCTCCGCTTTCTGATGGGTGAAATGTTTGCGCCATTGTCTTATGAAAGTCCTTCATTGCTGGCCAATTATCTTTCTCTAATTCTATCAACAAAGAATCATTGATTGCTATCGAATATTTTTTTGATACTACCCCCCAATCAATCAATGACCAAACCGCAGAGAGATAATCCATCCGTTTGTTTTGATAATTCAAATAATACGCGTGTTCCCACACATCAATTGCGACAATCGGGATTCCCCGGTCTTTTGTAATGTCCATTATTGGATTATCTTGATTTGGGGTACTTGTCACCATTAGCTTTTTTTCTGGGGTAACCGTTAGCCAAGCCCAACCAGACCCAAATCTTGCTACAGCCGCAGCGGACATTAATTTTTTCAAACTGTCCATCGTACCAAAATCTCTATTAATCGCAGATGACAATTCATCTGAAATTACAGCCTGAGTAGCAGGCGGAGCTAAAATCTCCCAAAACAAAGAATGATTATAGTGGCCGCCGGAATTGTTTCTTACGACGTCAGATCGGAAACTCGCGTAAAACATTAAATCAACAAGAGACTGGCCTTCCATTTTCGTTCCTTTAACCGCCGTGTTGAGATTGTTTACATACGCTTGATGGTGTTTTTTGTGGTGAATCTCCATCGTTAATGCGTCTATTTGTGGTGCGTAATCGCCATAAGCATACGGCAAATTAGGAAGGTTGAATGATTGAGAAAAGCTCGTGTTCGTTATCAAAAGTATACTCAAACAGATTAATGCGATTTTCATAAGGGCGTTTTTTCGATAAAATTACTGAAGATAGGGGAATTATATGCCTTTGCCCAAAACTTATTCTTGACGTAAGACAAGAATATTGTGTTATTCTTGTTATTTTTGGGCTCCTAATTCCGTGGAAATGCCTAATAAGTATAAAGAATATACTGGATTAAATTTGCCAATTATTACTGCTGAAATCTTGCAAGATTGGGATGAAAAGTTGCTCTTTGAATTATCTGTTTCTAGGCGTGAAAACTGCCCGCCTTTTGTGTTTTATGAAGGCCCCCCATCAGCCAATGGTTTGCCAGGCATCCACCATGTTATGGGTAGAGCGATCAAAGATATTTTTTGTAGGTATAAAACACTAAAGGGATTTCAAGTAAAAAGAAAAGCTGGATGGGACACACACGGATTGCCCGTTGAGCTTGGCGTTGAAAAAGAACTTGGAATAACAAAAGAAGACATCGGCAAGACAATTAGCGTAGATGAGTATAACCAGGCTTGTAAAAATGCCGTGATGCGATATACCGATATTTGGAATGACCTGACCACTAAAATGGGCTATTGGGTTGACAAAGAAGACCCCTACATTACCTACGAAACAAAATACATGGAGTCGGTTTGGTGGCTAATTGGCGAATTGTATAAGAAAGACTTAATGTACAAGGGGTATACAATACAGCCGTATTCACCAAAAGCCGGAACGGGACTTTCTTCACACGAATTGAATCAGCCTGGCTGTTACAAAGACGTGAAGGACACCTCTGTTGTTGCTATGTTCAAGGTTAAGAGAAATCAGGAAAATGTGTTTGATTCTTTTGTGAAAGCAAATGAGGAACTATTTTTGTTAGCTTGGACAACCACTCCTTGGACATTGCCCTCCAATACAGCGCTTGCTGTTGGTGAAAACATAGCGTATTGCCTTGTTTCAACTTATAATCAATATACCTATCAACCAATATTAGTCGTTCTTGCGAAAAACCTCGTTACTTATCAGTTTGGAAAAGGATTTCATTTGGTTGAAGACCGAGATACTTTCGATAAATATGTTCCCGGGGACAAGTCTGTTCCTTATTTCCTCTTAGAAAATTGTCTTGGCAAGGAATTAATCGGACTGCAGTACGAACAACTTCTCCCCTATTGCTTACCTGCTGAAAATCCAGTAAATGCTTTTCGGGTAATCGGCGGTGATTTTGTTACAACGGAAGATGGAACGGGTATTGTTCATTTAGCGCCGACTTTTGGTGCCGACGATGCTCGAGTGGCTGCAGCAGCAAAAATACCGGCGATGCTCGTTCGTGATGAAAATAATAACCTGGTGCCGCTAGTTGATTTACAAGGGCGATTTCGATCTGAAGTGATTGACTTTGCTGGTATGTACGTTAAAAATGAGTTTTACGAAGACACAGAAATGCCAGAGCGCTCTGTTGATGTTCAAATCGCCATTAAGTTAAAAGAAGAAAACAGGGCTTTTAAAGTTGAGAAGTATGAGCACAGTTATCCACATTGTTGGCGGACAGATAAACCAATTTTATATTATCCTTTAGACTCTTGGTTTATTCGTGTTAGTGGGCAAAAAGAAAAAATGGTGGCATTAAACAACACCATTAACTGGAACCCAACAAGCACAGGACAAGGGCGCTTCGGAAAGTGGTTAGAAAATGCAAATGATTGGAACCTTTCCCGCTCGAGATACTGGGGTATTCCTATCCCGATTTGGGCCACCGAAGACGGTAAAGAAAGGCGATGCATCTCTTCACTATCAGAATTAAAAATGGCTTGTCAAGATGCCGTTGAAGCTGGCGCAATGAAAAGTAATCCATTGGCAGCTTTCAATGAAAATGATATGTCCAAGGGAAATTATTCACAAATAGACCTACACAAGCATCATGTCGATAAAATAATTTTGGTTGCGAAAGACGGGGCGCTCATGAAACGAGAACTTGATCTGATTGACGTTTGGTTTGATTCGGGAGCAATGCCTTATGCTCAATGGCATTATCCTTTTGAAAACAAATCATTGATAGATGATCACAAGGCCTTTCCGGCTGATTTTATCGCAGAGGGAGTAGACCAAACGCGTGGATGGTTTTACACCTTACATGCCATCTCAACACTCGTGTTTGGAAGCGTTGCCTACAAAAATGTGTTGTCTAATGGACTCGTTTTAGATAAAAACGGCCTTAAAATGTCTAAGCGACTTGGCAACGGCATCGATCCATTTGCCACCTTAGAAAAATATGGTCCAGATGCCACAAGGTGGTATATGATTACGAATGCGCAGCCATGGGACAACCTTAAATTTGATGTAGATGGTATTGTTGAAGTACAACGTAAGTTTTTTGGAACACTTTATAATACGTATTCATTCTTTGCCTTGTATGCTAATATAGACGGATTTCGATAC
>CAMCQW010000054.1 GCA_945877045.1 Chryseobacterium gleum | reverse complement strand
ATACTTTAAGGAGTTGAATTGTTGATAGATAAATTTCAGTTCTTCTTCAAAGCCAAATTCCAAACTCTTGTCGTATTCATCAACAACAAATTGGGTAACCTTCGATAAATCGATGGTGTTTCTTGTTAGGTGGTCACATATTCGTCCTGGTGTTCCAATAAGTACACTAGGCAATTCATTGAGGCTCTTTTTTTCTACTTGAATGGAATGTCCCCCGTAACACGTTAATACTTTGTGATTCGTCTTCATGGCACGAAAAACACCTTCAATTTGAATAGCTAGTTCGCGGGATGGTGCAAGTATTAGTGCTTGAATAACAGATGAATTACTATCCAACCGTAAGAACAGCGGTAATAAAAAAGCAAAAGTTTTACCGGAACCTGTTTGTGAAAGAATCAATAAGTTATCATTGACGTTACTATGATCGAGCGTTTCTTGTTGTAAGCTATTTAATTCGTTGAATCCAATGGATGAAAGTACCTTGGTAATTCGCTGTGAGTCTATATTCATAGTGCAAAGGTACAGTTCATAAGACGTCAGTTTTGAAAAATAAAATATATTGTTTCGTAAAAGTATAAATTATTCGATTTTTTTTTTATTTTTGACTAATAACAATGCTAACATATATCATTATGAAACAGACACTTATGATAATATTTGCAGCACTACTAATCACAAGTTCGTGTAGTGAAAAAACTCCAATTTCAGATATCCCAATGAAAGTAACCCTTTCAGATACAATCAGGATAGGTACTCAAACATGGACGTCTAAAAACCTAGATGTTGGTCAATTTCGCAATGGTGATCCAATACCAGAAGTAAAAACAGATAAAGAATGGATGATTGCTGGAAATACAGCGAAGCCTGCTTGGTGCTACAGTAAAAATGATTCAATTATTGGATCAAAGTATGGTAAACTTTATAATTGGCATGCAGTAGTCGACCCTCGGGGCTTAGCACCAACTGGATGGCATATCCCAACGGCTAAAGATTGGACAAAACTATCTGTACATTTAGGAGGCGAAGTTGTGGCAGGTAAATTTATGAAAAGCACACAAGATTGGGTTGAAGACGGAAATGGAGACAATAAAAGCGGTTTTGGGGGTCTTCCTGGTGGATATCGAAGTTTGGAGGGAGACTTTCTTGATTTTGGTAGTTATGGTAATTGGTGGAGTTCTTCGGAAAGCCATGATTCTAATGCTTGGTATTGGGATTTGCGTGCTTTTAGTTCCTATTTAGGTCAAGCTTGCAGTAACAAGCCCTACGGCATGTCCGTTCGATGTGTGAAGGATTAATTGAATAATTGATTATTTATTTTCTTATAGTTTTTTCAGTAATTATTTTACCACAAATAATTTCGTAACTTTTCCTGCCTTTGAATTTATAGGAATAATGAAGATAGTTGCTTTTATCTTATTCTTACTATTAGGCTCAATATCCAATGGGCAAGATATGCCTGTAATAGAAATTGATTTACAAGTATGGGCAACAAAGAATTTAAATGTAAAACAATTTCGTAATGGCGATCCAATCCGTTACGTTACGAGTAATGATGAGTGGATTAAATGTCATGCGGAGGGAATTCCTGCCTATTGTTATTATAACAATGATCCTCGAAATGGTACTACCTACGGCGCCATATACAATTGGTTTGCTATGGCTGATTCCAGGGGCTTGGCACCAGAAGGATTTAGAGTGGCGAATGATATAGATTGGGCTATTCTCTATAATTTTTTAAAAAGGGGGATTAATAATTACCAAGACCAAGGTGTTTCAGCTATAAAATTAAAAAGTGCCCATTCTTGGTTGGAAGGAGGAAATGGGGAAGATCAATATGGGATGTCTATTCTACCCGGCGGTTACAGAATGCTGAATGGTTCGTTTGATGGTATTGGTAATTCAGTTGGAATTTGGTCAAGGGATACCATCACTTATTATGGTTATTCAAAAAGTAATGCTTATTCAAGTTACAATATCTATTTTCAAGCTAACATGAATGATATGCTATTTAAAAAAGAAAATACACGCACTGGGTTTTATGTTCGCTGTATCTATGGTATTGAGCCGCTCATTATTTCTGATTCAAAATCCACCTTGTCTGAGTATGAAATCTATCAAAAGAAATTAAGTGAAGGTATCAAGCAATCCAAACAAGATGAAAGCAATCCAAAAGAAAAAAAGAAAGAAAAGAAAAAGGAAGGCGATTAATAAATGACTAAATGAATCGATTTTTTAATATGCTTAAACAGCAACAATTAACCAAGCACCTAAAATACCTGCAGCACAGATTCCTAAAACGATGTAATGCCAAATGCTTATTGAAACTGATTCAGCTTCTGTATCTTTTGATAAGGAAAGTACCATCAAACGTAAATATAGAAAGGCCCCTACAGCAGAACTGATAAGCGCTAATATTACTAGGTAAAGATGTTGTTGATACGCGTTTATTAATAGCGCAAACTTACCAAAAAAGCCTGTTAATGGTGGTATGCCTGCTAATGACAAGAGGGAAATAATCATTATAAATCCAATAAATGGGTTTTTATAACCAATCCCCTTAAACGAGCTGATTTCATCGTTTTCGTTATGTATCGCCATGCTTATGGTGAGCAACGCGATCGTTGCACATCCGTAGCCAACTAAGAAAATCCATAGACTTCCCAGAGAAGAGTTGGAAAGAGATAACAAGGCAAATAAGGCATATCCTGTATTACTAATACTTGAATAGGCGAGAAGACGTTTGAATTTTGTTTGCTTCAAAGCACCCAGATAACCAACGAATAGAGATAATCCTATTGCAAAATAGAGTGCTCCTATCCAAAAATAACCAAGTTCTTGAAAAGTTCCGTTAAACAATTTATAAAAAGCCATGAGAGCAGCAAGCTTTACGACCGTTGCCATAAAAGCAGTGACAATTTCTGGTGATCCTTGGTAAACATCTGGCCCCCAAAAATGGAAAGGAACAGCGCCCACTTTGAATAAAAATGCACCCAATATGAACAGGATTCCAATGAATAAAAAGGTAGCTTGGTATTCTCCAGCTTGAATTACCCCGCGTATTTCAATCAGATTAAAGGAACCTGTTGCTCCGTATAATAAGGCAATACCAAATAATAAAATTGCTGTTGCGAAAGCTCCTGTAAAAAAGTATTTAATAGATGCCTCTGCCGATAAAACATCTTGTTTTTTGATACCTACCATCACATAGATTGGAATGGACAAGATTTCAAGACCTAGAAAGAACATGAATAAATCAGTAAATCCAATCAAACAAATTGCCCCACAAAGGGAAAATAACAACAAGCCATAATAATCACCTGTATGAATTGCATCCCGCTTAAAATAGTGGTATCCACCCAATACAATGAGCATACAAAAGGCAATCGCTAATAGACTAAAGTACAACTGAGAAATATTGAATTCTAGTACCTGATAGCTCGACAAAGGCGACGTGTAGAATCCATTATTTAATTGAAGGATAAATGCCAATACCAAACCTAACATTGTTACCAATAAATTGAGGTAGGGCTTCTTAAGCATCCCAACAAACAAACCAATTAATCCCGTAAGAAATATCACAATTAATGCATCCATACTATTCTATGATTTGTTGATTTGACGTCAAGGTCTCCGTTAATATTCTAAATGTGGGTTCTGTGTATTCGATGATTAGGGAAGAAAACAATCCAATTCCTAAAATTAATAGTGAAAGAATAATAAACACGGCCATTTCGTTCCATGTTAAATCTTCAAAAGCGGAAATTTTCGGAGCTCCAAACATACTTAATTGGTAAGAGCGAAGCATGTAAATAGCGCCTAATATCAAGGATGTTGCTGCGAGTATTCCAATGATTGAATGGAAGGTAAAGAGTTCCTTAATTAAGATGAATTCGCCAATAAATCCTGCTGAAAACGGGATGGATAACGCTGCAAAAACAGTCACTGCAAACCAAAATCCAAAACGAGGTGCAAGTTTCGCAATACCTCCAAGTTCACTTAGTTGTCGAGTACCTGTTCTTTTTTCAAGAATATCAGCGGCTAAAAATAATCCGATAGAGATTAAGCTATGGTTGATAATCTGAATAACTGCTCCACTCCAAGCTGCGGTATTAAAAAGCATAATGCCAGCGGCAATTAATCCAAGATGACTAATAGACGCAAAAGCGAAAAGTGTTTTAATATCATTTTGTTTTATCGCGATTATCGCTCCGTAAACAATACCAATTGTACCGAGAATAATAACAGGCCACTTCATTATTTCAATGCCTTCAGAGGTAAGTGGAAGCATCCATTTAATCATCCCAAACAAGGCCATTTTTAGCATTAAAGCCGAAAGTAACATCGTTCCTGCCATTGGCGAAGAGGTGTAGGTGGCAGGTTGCCACGTATGAAATGGAAACAAGGGTATTTTAATTGCAAATGCCAATAAAAAACCACTCATGATCCAACAAGCTACTTCTTGCGTGAGTTGTACATTTTTTAAATCAGCATAGGCGAATGAATTTGCGGAACTTCCAAGAGCAATCAAAGCAAGCAACATTCCTAATGACCCAATCAAGGTATAAAGAAAGAATTTGAAAAGCACCTTGTTATTTTCCTTAGCACCAAACCAATACAATAGCAGAAAAATAGGTAAAAGCGTAAATTCCCAAAAGATGTAAAATAGTATGCCGTCTTGTGCCGTAAACACACCAAGTAATCCTACTTGCATGAAAAATACGAGTGCCGTAAATAGTTTATTTTTTGCTAATTCACGGTTCCAATTACTGAGTAAAATAATAGGAATAATGGCATTGGTAAGCATCACCATAACTAATCCAAAAGCGTCATAGCCAAAATTAAATGTGAGTCCAAAAGCCATTTTGTTTGAGCTAGCTAGAATTGTTTGCGTTAGCGGATCGAAACCACTAAGATGAACACATGCCAATACTAAAGAAGCAATAGCACCAACTCCTCCAATAATTTTGCTCCAATTAGATGGAAGGATGAGTGAGATCAATCCAATAACCAATGGTAGTATTAAAAGTTCCAAAACTGTATTTTTATTATGTAGTAACTAATCAATCCAATTAATCCGATAAGCATCCAAAAAAGATAGCTAGAAAGTAAGCCCGTTTGCCAATAGCGAATTAGGGACCCTGCCTTTCCGAATAAGTTAGCAAAGCTATAAACACCTCGATTCAATACTTTTATTTCAATAAAACTATACGCCATTTTAGAAACGTATTCAATAGGTTTTACAAACAAGAAATTATATACTTCATCAATGTATAATTTAGCATTGGAAACTAATTGCCACCCCGCTAGATCCTTATCTGCCAAGGCTAATTTATTTTTCTTAACATAGGTATAATACGCCCAAAGAAGGATAGCGATCGTCATAGTACTTGCTACTGCCATCAATGCTAATATGGTAGTGTTAGAAGCGTGTTCAGTATGAATTTTATCCAATCCAGCCGTATGGGCAACTAAAAAGTTTTGTAACCAGTGTGTCCCATTTTTCAAAAATATACCTGGCAAGTTTAATAAGCCACCAAAGATGGAAAGTATGGCCAATACCACCAATGGAAATGTCATAATTGCTTTGCTTTCATGAACATGTGATTCAAGTTGCTCCCCGCCTCTAAATTTACCATGAAAGACAAGAAAATAGAGTCGGAACATATAAGCAGCCGTTAAGGCGACTGAAATCATTAGCGTTCCATAGAGTATCGGACTATGAGCAAGCGCATGACCAAGGATTTCATCTTTGGAATAAAACCCAGAAAGTAAAGGAAAGCCTGCTATTGCGAGCGTACCAATTAAAAAAGTTAGGTGAGTAATTGGGAGTTTTTTTGCAAGGCCTCCCATTAAACGAATGTCTTGTTCGTCCGACATGGCATGAATCACACTACCAGAACCTAGAAAAAGTAAGGCTTTAAAGAAGGCATGTGTGGTAACATGGAAAATAGCCACTGTGTAAGCTCCCATACCTAAAGCAACAAACATCAATCCCAATTGAGAAACGGTCGAGTAGGCGAGCACTTTTTTGATATCATTTTGTCGCATTGCAATAAACGCTGCAATCATTGAGGTAGCGAAACCAATTGCCAGGATAATATCTTTGGTTAATGGAGCTAATTCAAACAAGAAATTTGATCTCACCACTAAATATATACCAGCCGTTACCATCGTTGCAGCATGTATTAACGCAGAAACGGGAGTTGGTCCTGCCATGGCATCAGGTAACCAAGTAAAAAGCGGAATTTGCGCACTTTTTCCGGTAGCGGCGATAAACAGACAGAGTGTAATACCGATAATAGCACCATTTGCCAAAGTTGGGTCGAGTGAAAGTTTTTCAGCTATTCCTGTAAATTCTAAGGTATTGAATTGCGCAAGAATTAAAAATAGACCGATCAATAATCCAGCATCACCTATTCGATTCATAATAAAAGCTTTCCTTGCTGCGATGCTATTTGCTATACCTTTTTCTGCATCGCTGTAATGAAATCCAATAAGCAGGTATGAACAAATACCAACACCTTCCCAACCGAAAAACAGTACAAAATAATTACTTCCTAAAATGAGAAGTAACATAGAAAAGATAAATAGATTTAGATAGGTAAAAAACTTAT
The DNA here is from genome assembly GCA_945877045.1 of Chryseobacterium gleum. Classification (GTDB taxonomy): domain Bacteria; phylum Bacteroidota; class Bacteroidia; order Flavobacteriales_D; family Crocinitomicaceae; genus UBA952. The sequence goes on along the minus strand of CAMCQW010000054.1, from coordinate 3,298 downwards.
AAAATCCTTTGTCGTGGGACATATAACCTATCGAGAATATGTGAATTAATGTCCCTACACCTGTAACTATGAGCGTCATCCAAATAGACAAAGCATCCACTTGTAAACTAGCATTAATATGAAAATCATTTAACTTTAAAAGGTTAAATAAATGAATAATTTTAGTGTCATTCGTTTGATTGAAAACAAGTACAGCACAAACAAAAGAGACCAGCATAACGCCCGTTGCAATTCCACCAACAAGAGTATTAGAAAGTTTTTTACCCAAGGTTCCATTCACCAAAGCTCCTAACAAGGGCAATACTAATAAAATCAGGATTAATTTATCTACTGCCATTTAGTTACCCGTTTAAATTTTTAAATAATCCTGCATCCGTAGCTTTATTGTTTCTGTATGCCATGATTAGAATAGATAATCCAATTGTAGCTTCTGCCGCTGCGACCACAATAATAAAAAAGACAAAAATTTGAGCGTCCCCTTTTCCGTAATAGGTAGAAAATGCAACGAGCAATAAATTTACAGCGTTCAACATCAGTTCGATGCACATTAACAAGACAATCATATTACGTCTTATCAGCACACCAAAAGCACCGATAACAAATAAAATACTTGCTAGTATGACATAGAAATCGATGGATGTTGCAAAAGTGGGGTCTACAGAATTCATACTAATCAATAATTGGTTTTTCACGTTTCGCTAATAGAATAGCACCTACCATCGAAGCAATAAATAATATCGAAGAAACCTCGAAAGGAACAATGTATTTATGAAAGAGCAGATCCCCTAAATTTTTAACCAATCCAATGTTCTTCTCTGGTGGCAAATTCACATTACTTAAGTGCATGCTATCTTTAAATGCAGCAATAAGGACTAATAAAAGTATTCCGCTAGCTACTATCGAAGAAAAGAGCACTAATTTGGGTGTTTTGGGTTCACTTTCTTTATTAAGATTTAATAGCATGAGTACAAATAAGAACAAGACCATGATAGCTCCTGCATAAACGATAATATTTACAATCGCTAAAAATTGAGCATTCATTAAAATATAAAGCGAAGAAATAAGAAAAAAGGTAACGATTAGAAATAAGACACTCCGAATAGGGTGCTTGCTTATCACTACCATAAGTGCAGCACCTATAGTAAGTCCTCCGATAATTAGTGTCAATAATTCAATACTCATTTCTCAGTTCTTTTACCAGTATGTTGTCGTTTTTCAATATCAATTCTATCATTTAGTGCTTCCACCAATACATCTTTACCGTAAATAAATTCACTTCGTTCAAATTCAGTTGGAACGATGCGATCCGTTAAGAAAACAGCTTCTTTTGGACAAGCTTCTTCGCATAGTCCACAAAAAATACATCTCAACATATTGATTTCATACATGGTCGCGTATTTTTCTTCCCGATAAAGATGCTCTTCCCCTTTTTTTCGTTCTCCAGATTCCATTGTAATAGCTTCTGCCGGACATGCAACAGCGCATAAACCGCAAGCTGTACAATTTTCTCTGCCTTGTTCATCGCGTTTAAGGACGTGCATTCCCCTATAAACAGGAGCAAATACACGTTGCTCTTCCGGATATTTAATGGTATGATTTTTCTTGAATATATGTTTCAAGGTAATAAACATTCCACTAAAAATGGCAGGGAGGTATAACTTTTCGAGGAAAGTCATTGGCTTATCCGAAACTACTTTTTTTCTATTTGTTAAGCTTTCCATTCCATTTAAAATTTAATCCAACCTTCGTTGAAAGCGATTACAATTCCTGTTAACAGCATGTTGATGATTGATAAAGGAATCAACACTTTCCAACCTAAATGCATTAATTGATCAAACCTAAATCTTGGAATGGTCCACCGGATCCACATAAAGATAAAGATCAGGATAAATATTTTTGAGAAAAAAGCGACCACACTTAAAATGGCAAGCGTATTTCCACTAAAACTGTCCATTCCAGGGAAATTATATCCGCCAAAAAACAGAATAGCAATAACGGCTGAAGAGACAAACATCCCAACATATTCGGCGAATAAGAACAAGCCTAATTTCATCGAACTATATTCGGTATGATATCCACCAATTAATTCCGATTCGCATTCTGGAAGATCAAAAGGAGCGCGATTTGTTTCCGCTAATGCACAAACAAAGAAAATGATAAAGCAAACAGGTTGATAGAAAATGTTCCAATTCATACCATGTTGTGCTTTCACAATATCATTTAAGCCAAGACTTCCAGACATCATAATGATTGTGATCGCCGAAATACCCATGGCTAATTCATAAGAAATCATTTGAGAAGATGCTCGAATGGCACCAAATCGCGAATATTTATTATTGGAGGCCCAACCACCAATCATTATTCCATAAACACCGATGGAGATTATTCCAAAGATGAATAGTATGCCAATATTCACATCGGCAACTTGTAACGCGATGGTTCTACCGAACATAGAAACATCTGTTCCCCAAGGAACGACAGCACTTGTCATTAAGGCCGTAAACATAGCAATTCCAGGACCCAAAATGAATAACCATCTGTCCGCATTAGTTGGCGTAAAATCCTCTTTCATGAACATTTTCACCCCATCAGCAATCGGTTGTAAAATACCAAATGGCCCAGCTCTATCCGGGCCAACACGGTCTTGAATCCATGCGGCTAGCTTTCTTTCAAAGTAGGTGGAATAGGCCGCAATACCTAGTGATACAACAAAAAGTAAGGTTGCTAAAATAAGTTTCTCAATTAATAATCCTGTATCCATTAATTGATTTTTTTAATTGATGGCGTAATGCTAGTTTCGTATTGTCCTTGCGAAATAACAGAGTGTCTATCAATAACACGCGGACCAGTAACTTTCCATTTTGAAAGGTCTTTTTTGTCGAAGCGGCAATCATTACAAATCCAAGCAGTTTTATCATCGATTGTTTCGATCTCACCATATTGATCTTTGCGACCAGTTACACGGTAAATTTCTTGTCCGAACATCCATAATACCACTTTACCAGCACATTTCTTACAATCGCATTCAGCCTCCATTGGTTTTAAGAACCAAACGCGACTTTTAAATCTAAAAGTACGATCCGTCAATGCCCCAACAGGACAGACATCGATCATATTTCCAGAGAATTCATTATCAACAGCTTGTTCAATAAAGGTACTTATTTCCGCATGTTCACCACGGTGAAGAACCCCATGCACTCGTTTTTCTGTAAGTTGGTTAGCCACCTCAACACAACGATAACAAAGAATACATCGATTCATGTGCAATTTTATTTTATCGCCAATATCGATTGGATCA
>CAMCQW010000053.1 GCA_945877045.1 Chryseobacterium gleum | reverse complement strand
TATTGATGCGGTCTCTATCAAAGCTTCTACACATGAAAAAGTTGATTCTTTTGGTGAGGGTCGTGCGATTAAAGCTTATGCAGCTTGTTTATTGTTAAAAGATTAAATGTTATAAATGAAAGTAAATAAAAATTACTCGAATCAAAAAGAATTGTTGGCTCTGTATAATAAACCATTGCTTGAATTGGTATTTGAAGCAGCTCAAATTCATCGAGAATTTCATAATCCACAAGAAGTTCAGCTATCGACTTTAATTAGTATTAAAACAGGCGGTTGTCCAGAAGATTGTGGCTATTGCCCTCAAGCTGCTCGATACCATACGGGTTTAGATGCTCATAAATTAATGTCGGTTGAAACGGTTGTAGAACAAGCTAGGCAAGCTCAAAGCAATGGTTCATCGCGCTTGTGTATGGGTGCAGCATGGCGTGAAGTACGGGATAACCGTGATTTTGACAAGGTAATAGAAATGGTTGAGTCGGTAAGTGAAATGGGAATGGAGGTTTGTTGCACATTGGGAATGCTTTCTGAAAATCAGGCGTTGCGATTAAAAAATGCAGGACTTTTTGCTTATAACCATAATTTGGACTCTTCCCGTGAATTTTATAAGGATATTATTTCTACTCGTCAATATGATGATCGATTAAAAACTATCGATAACGCTAGAAGAGTTGGCTTAACGGTCTGCTCAGGAGGAATTATTGGAATGGGAGAAGCAGTGGAAGATAGAATAGGTTTGTTACTGTCCTACATGGCTATGGAAACTCCCCCGGAATCTATTCCAATTAATGCGTTGGTTGCTGTGGAAGGAACGCCATTGGAAGATCAAAAACCGATCGAACAATGGGAGATGATTCGAATGGTGGCCACTTCTAGAATTGCTTTTCCTGAATCGGTTATTCGATTATCAGCAGGAAGAAATAAAATGTCTATGGAAGCGCAAGCTTTATGTTTCCTTGCAGGGGCAGGCTCTATCTTTGCGGGTGAAAAACTTCTAACAACACCAAATCCTGAATTTGACGAGGATGCTAAAATGTTTGAAATTTTAGGTTTAAGTGCAAAAGAATCATCACAGGTAGCATCTCCAAAAATTAATGTCTAAGTCAATCCAATAAATGGATAAAAAGCATTTGATGCTTCTTGAAAAGCGAAAAGTAGAGGGTAATTTTCGTCAGCTTACTATACAGGGAGGAGGTATTGATTTTTTATCAAATGATTACCTCGGATTATCAAAAGATGCGATTTTAGCTACTTCTTCTTCTTCTTCTTCATATCAAGGAAGTACAGGTTCACGATTGTTGTCTGGAAATTCAGCTAATGCGGAGATTTGTGAGCGATTTCTAGCGTCTCATTTTAATGTTGAATCTGCGTTGGTATTCAGTTCTGGCTATAATGCCAATATTGGATTTTTTAGTTGCGTCCCTCTTCGTGGCGACATCATACTTTACGACGAATGTATTCATGTTAGTATGAAAGATGGATTCCGCTTATCCTTTGCGGAAGCTTTTTCTTTTAAACATAATGATTTAGAGGACCTCAAGAAAAAAATAAATCGACTAAAAGGAAAGCTTGATCAAAATGCTAGCATTTATGTTGCGGTAGAAAGCTTGTATTCTATGACCGGCGATACAAGTCCATTGAAAAATCTTGTAAGTCTTAGCCAAAGTTTGTCGTATAAGTTAATCGTAGATGAGGCACATTCGGTTGGTGTTTTTGGCAAAAATGGTACTGGGTTAGTCGCTGAATTAGGATTGTCTGATTCCATTTTTGCCCGTATTATTACTTTTGGTAAGGCATTTGGATTTCATGGTGCTTCGGTACTAGGGTCAAAAGATTTAACGGAGTACCTAATTAATTTTTCTCGACCTTTTATATATACAACAGCTCTTCCGCCAAAAGATTTTGACACGATTGTTAGTATGATTGGAACTAATGATTTGTCAAGTAGGCAAAAACTATTGCAAGAAAAAATAAATTGGTTTAATGCTAAAATCCCTAATGGATTGCTTACTTCCGATGCACGTTCCCCGATTAAAATGATACAAATTGATAGTTTAGATACGATTCAGCTTTTAGTTTCACAATTACTTGCTGCTAACATTTCTATCAAGCCCATCCTTTATCCTACAGTTCCTATAAAGCAACAAGGTCTTCGTATATGTCTTCATTCTTTTAACACCTTGGAAGAAATAAGTTTACTTTGTTCAGTTTTATCTTCTTTAAAGTTGCAGTAAGCATCGGATAATACCGATGATGTTTTCAATATAGCCCAATTATAACTGAACTATTTTCAAACTATATCGGCATTAAACCAATCGTTACTGAACTAAATTATATTTGTCTTTGGTATTACTTATTTTGTCGTTCTTAAATTTAAACATATCTTTGTCACGATGGAGAAGCAGGTCATTTTAAATGCACAACAAATCGAATTAACCATCAAACGCCTTTGTCATGAATTAATAGAATCACATGACGATTTTTCAAACTCTGTAATTATTGGTTTACAACCCCGAGGAATCCAAGTTGTTGCGCGATTAAAATCCGAATTAGAATCAATCTTAGGACATACTATTCAATGTGGCAATTTAGATATTACTTTTTTTCGCGATGATTTTAGACGAACAGAAAAACAACGCATTCCTAGTGTTACCAACCTTGATTTTAGTATTGAGAATAAAAAAGTAGTGTTGGTTGATGATGTTTTGTATACTGGAAGAACAATACGTGCTGGATTGGATGCATTATTAACTTTTGGTCGACCGTCAAAAGTTGAACTTTTAGTGCTTATTGATCGTCGTTTTAGTAGAGACCTACCAATACAAGCAGATTATTATGGAAAGACGGTCGATACCTTGAAAATGGAACGTGTTTCTGTTGATTGGAAGGAATTAGAAGGAATTGATCAGGTGTTATTATATACAAAAGAAGGAAATGAATAATTTAAGTGTCGATCATTTAACGGGCATTCGTGATTTAACTCATGAGGATATTCAGTTAATTTTTAAAATGGCGGATAGTTTTAAAGAGGTAATAAATCGCCCGATTAAAAAAGTACCTTCTCTTCGTGATATTACCATTGCTAATTTATTTTTCGAAAATTCTACCAGAACGAGGTTATCTTTTGAACTTGCTGAGAAACGTTTATCGGCTGACATTATAAACTTCAGTGCTTCTGGTAGTTCTGTCAAGAAAGGGGAAACATTAATTGATACGGTCAATAATATATTATCGATGAAAGTTGATATGGTTGTAATGAGGCACCCAAATCCAGGCGCAGCACATTTTCTCTCTCAACGAATTTCAGCCAAAGTAATCAATGCCGGGGATGGTACCCATGAGCATCCTACCCAAGCTTTATTAGACGCTTATTCTATCCGAGAGTCTTTGGGAGATGTTGCCGGTAAAAAAGTGGTGATTGTTGGAGATATTCTTCACTCTCGCGTTGCTTTGTCTAATATCTATTGTCTACAAAAATTAGGCGCTGAGGTAATGGTTTGTGGTCCAACTACTTTAATTCCTAGGTATATTGGTGATCTTGGGATTCGTATTTCTCATAATCTTAAAGAAGCATTGAACTGGTGTGATGTTGCTAATATGCTTCGTATTCAATTAGAAAGACAAGAAATTAAATATTTTCCTTCTTTACGCGAATATTCGATGTTATTTGGATTGAATAAGCAATTACTTGATTCTTTAGATAAACGTATCTTAATAATGCACCCAGGCCCAATAAATAGAGGTGTTGAGATCACTAGCGAGGTGGCCGATTCCGACCAAAGTATAATTTTGAACCAAGTTGAAAATGGTGTCGCTATCCGGATGGCGATAATTTATTTGCTTGCATCGAAAATTGAACGCTGATTTTTTTTACATTTGGAGAAACAAATAATATGAATTTCCCAAGTGAATACCATGGTAAATCTGTTGTGATCGTTTCAAATGTTGAGAAACTTGATACTACTAACGCTCCGGAGCTTAAAACAGTCTTTACGATTGTAAATAAATCTGGCAATAATAAAATTGTTTTTAATCTTGAAAAAACCAAGTATTGTGATTCATCTGGTTTAAGTGCTATTTTAATTGCAAATAGACTTTGTAAAGATACAAATGGTGCATTTGTTTTATTCGGATTGCAAGCTTCGGTTTTAAAAATGATTGAAATTGCCCAATTAGATAAAGTATTGAGTATTTGTTCAACTAAAGAAGAAGCATTATCCCATCTTGAGTAATCCATTTCAAGTTGTATTTTTAGGAAGTGGTGCCACATTGCCAACTTCAAAAAGGGCACTTAGTGCGCAATACATTGTTTGTAATAATCGTCATTTATTAATTGATTGCGGAGAAGGAACTCAATCTCAAATCAGAAAATACGGGGTTCATTTTCAAAAAATTTCGCATATTTTCATTTCACATTTACATGGCGATCATTATTTCGGCTTGATTGGCTTGCTTAGCACCATGAATTTACTAGGTAGAAACATTGGACTTACTATCTATGGTCCCGCACCTTTAGAGGAAATCTTGAATTTACAATTCGCTGCAGGGAATTCTCCGTTGTGTTTCAATTTAAAATTTGTCCCATTGATTTCAGATCAAAAAGAAATAATTTTTGAAGACAAATTAATTAGAGTATCCGCTTTTCCACTGAAACACCGAATTCAAACTTTTGGTTTTTTGATTGAGGAAACAAATTGGGAATTAAAATTGAATGTCATAGCTTTAAAGGAAGCGGGAATAAAAAAGGAGTATTTTCGGTTGTTGAAACAAGGAAATAATGTCGAATTATTAGATGGTTCATTATTAAAGTATACTGATTTTACTACCCCGGTGCCTCCATCGATTAAATATGCCTATTGTTCTGACACGGCACCTTTTGATGAAATTTATTCATTCTTGGAAGGAACTTCTATATTATATCATGAGGCTACCTTTACGAATAAAGAAAAAGCTAGGGCCAAAAAAACATATCATTCTACAGCCGAACAAGCAGCAAACGTGGCATTGAAGCTTGGGGTTGAAAAATTATACCTGGGTCATTTTTCATCACGATATCCTACTTGTGATGATCATTTGTTAGAGGCATCGCAGGTATTTCCTAATACCATTATAGTTGAAGATGGGATGAAAGTTACTTTTGACTAAGAATTTCACCACTATTTTTCATCATAGCGCTCACAATTTTTAATGATTTTAGAATTTCAAGTAATATTTATCGTTTTGTTGACGCTTTAATTGATTCAATTAAACTTAATAAGACATAATATGGAAGTTCGAAATTGTTTGGAATGTACTACGAAGCTTTCTGGTCGAAAAGATCAAAAGTTTTGCGGCGATTATTGCCGAAACTCCTTTAATAATCGCTTAAATGAAGATGCCAACTCGATAGTAAGACGAGTAAATAGAATTCTGCGCAAAAATCGTAGAATTTTGTACAAGTTAAATCCAAATGGTAAAAAAACGTTGGATGGAATTAGTTTAGCGGAAGAAGGGTTTAATTTTCACTACTTCACTAATTTGTACAAAACCCAAAAAGGGTATAATTATTATTTTTGCTATGAATATGGCTACATTAAATTGGACAATGATCAGTACATGCTTGTTCAAAAACAAGATTATGTTCGATAGCTTACTTGTCTAATACTTTTGGAATTCTGAAATAATCACTGTCTTTTTTTGGCGCATTTTTTAATGCTTGAGCTTGTGTGATGGTATTTTTTGCAAGGTCATCACGTAAACTACCAAATTCTTCCGTCATAAAAATTAATGGTTCCACATTGTCTGTATCTACTTCACTTAATTTTTGCATAAAACCTGTTATTTTCGTCATGTCAGCTTTAATAGCTTCTTTTTCAGGCCCTTCAAATTTTAATTTCGCAAGAAAGGAAAGATGGTCAATTAATTCGTCGTCGATAATCATTGTGCAAAATTAATAAAGTTCTGGATATTTTTCCATGATGGGTTTTGAAATAATTTCAAAACAGTGGTCACTTAGTTCGCTCAAATCCATTTTTTCTATAGCCTCCAAGGTGATTACTTCATGAATATGAACGATAGAAATCCCGGGTCGTGCTGGTCCCCATGTATTGGTTGGATCTGAAAATAATTTATGATTGTTTTCAAAAGTCACGGGTAAAATGGAAATATTTAATGCTTTTGCTAATTTAAAAGCACCTTGTTTAAACGGCAACATCTTGGGTGCATCATCATCCGGAATTGTTCCTTCCGGGAAAATTACTAAGGACCAGCCATTATTAACGGACTTCAATGCTTCCGAGTAGGCTCTTCCTGCTTTCTTCTTATCGTTTCTGTATACGGGTATATTTAGATTTTTAAAGTAGGTTCTTACAATCGGATACGAAAGAATTTCACTTTTTCCCAAAAAGACAAATGGTGATTTGGGAAGTATCGAATACATTAGAAATATATCCAAATAGGAAACATGGTTAGATACGATAACATAGGGTCCAGATGGAATAGGGGAATGAATAATCTTTTTTACTGGATAGAAACAAAATATTCTTATGCACCAACTCCATAAAATAAATAACTTAAAACTAGTTTTTTTCCATTTCGTATTTAGCAACAATATGTACAAAAAAGGATAGAAAAGAACCGCGAAAATGCTGAAAATAATAGCAATATATACTTTCCATAAGATAGATAAAGATCCTTTTATATATTTCATTTTCAAATTTAGTCAATTAACAAGATAAATTAACCTGCTTCCTTTAATTGCTTTTAATTATTTTTGTTAAAAATAGCTGAAGATGTCGAGAATATTAACTGGAATACAAAGTACAGGAACTCCCCATTTAGGGAATATCCTCGGCGCTATTTTGCCTGCAATCGCCTTATCAAATGAAGCAGAGAACGAGGCCTATTTCTTCATCGCTAATCTTCATTCCCTTACACAAATAAAAAATGCTGAAGAATTAAAAACAAATACAATGTCTACCGCTGCGACTTGGTTAGCATGTGGCTTAGATCCCACTAGAGCTGTTTTTTATCGTCAAAGTGATGTTACCGAAGTGGCTGAATTAATGTGGTATTTATTGGCTTTCTATCCTTATCAACGGCTAACATTAGCCCACAGCTTTAAAGACAAATCAGATCGTTTAGACGATGTAAATGGTGGCTTGTTTACTTATCCTATGTTGATGGCAGCGGATATTTTATTGTATGATGCAAACATTGTCCCTGTAGGAAAAGACCAGCTGCAACATATAGAAATGACCAGAGATGTTGCTATGCGATTTAATTTAAAGATGGGAGATACTTTTATTATTCCATCAGAAAGAGTTAGCGAGGATACGATGCTTATTCCTGGAACCGATGGGCAAAAAATGAGTAAGTCTAGGAACAATTATATTGATATATTCGCTTCTGAAAAAGAATTGCGCAAACAGATTATGTCCATTTCTTCAGATAGTACTGCGCTTGAATCACCAAAAGACCCGAGTACCTGTACTATTTTTGCGCTATATACTTTGTTAGCCTCCGCACCGGAAATAGAAACAATGCGTTCAAATTATTTGGCTGGTGGTTATGGTTATGGACATGCAAAACAAGCATTATTTGAAACGATTTTGATACGTTTTCAATCAGAGCGTGAAAAGTATTCGTATTATATGGCGCACGAAGATGAACTAAATCTTATTTTGTCTAGAGGAGCAGAAAGGGCACGTGTGACCGCCACCGAAGTATTGTCTCGTGTTCGTTTAAAGCTAGGATATTAATTGATATTCATCAGATAGTGCCTTATTATCTTATTATCGGCACTAATCTTCATTTTAGTGTAATCTTTTATGGGTTTTTTCATTATAATTCCAACCTTATTGAATTTCTTTCGTTAAGGTATTCACTTTAAAATAATATATCAAATTATGAGGCAACTAAAAATCGCGAAACAGGTTACGAATAGAGAAACAGCTTCTCTAGACAAGTATTTACAAGAGATCGGCCGTGTCGATTTAATTACAGCGGATGAAGAAGTTGAATTAGCTCGAAAAATTAGAGCTGGAGATCGATTAGCATTAGAAAGATTAACGAAAGCTAATTTAAGGTTTGTGGTCTCCGTATCAAAACAATATCAAAATCAAGGATTAGCCTTGCCTGATTTAATCAATGAAGGGAATCTAGGATTAATTAAAGCAGCAGAACGATTTGACGAAACACGTGGATTTAAATTTATTTCTTATGCTGTTTGGTGGATTAGACAATCAATTTTACAAGCCCTAGCTGAACAAGCACGGATTGTACGTTTGCCTTTGAATAAAATAGGAAATATCAATAAAATAAATCGTGCATTTTCTGAATTAGAACAAAAATTTGAACGGCCGCCTTCAGCGGAAGAATTGGCAGAATTCTTAAGTTGTAGTACCGATGAAATTAAACAGTCATTGGCTCAAAACGGAAGACACATATCTATGGATGCTCCATTAGTTGAAAGTGATGAGTCATCTTCAACAATGTACGATGTATTGATGGGTGATTCTTTACCGAGTCCGGAAAGTAATTTAGTCTTAGAGTCATTAAGAAGCGATATAAGACGTTCATTAACGACATTGACTGCTCGTGAAAGCGAAGTTATCTCCATGTTCTTTGGTCTTGAAGGTAAAGCACCTTTATCGCTGGAAGAAATTGGTGATCGATTTGAATTAACGAGAGAGCGGGTACGTCAAATTAAAGAAAAAGCAATCCGTCGATTGAAGCATACTTCAAAGAACAGGGTTCTTCAGGAGTATTTAGGTTAATTAGGATCTACATCGATAACCACACGAACGCTTTTGTTTTGTGGTTTAGCATAAAATTCATTTAAGAGCGCATTTATGCGCTCTTTTACTTTTATATCGGATAAACTCTTTTCATATTTTATTTTTATTTCTTTTAAAAATAAATTTTGAATTTTCTTTATTATAGGAAATTCAGGACCTAAAACTCTTTCTTTGAATATATTTTTCAACGAATTGGCAAGATCATTTGCTGCCTCAATTAATACGTGTTCTTCTTTATGTTTTACGGTCAGTACAATCATTTTATAAAAGGGAGGGTAATAAAAATTTTCTCGTTCAATAATTTCATTGTTATAGAATTCGATAAAATCATGCTTGATCACCTTTTTTATTACCCAATGGTCTATTTGTCCAGTTTGAATAATCACTTTTCCTTTTTTTTCTTTCCTTCCCGCTCTTCCTGCTACTTGTGTCATTAATTGAAAAGATCTTTCAAAAGCTCTGAAATCAGGACGATTCAACAGCATATCGGCATCCATGATCCCTACTAAAGTTACATTATCAAAATCTAATCCTTTTGATAACATTTGCGTACCGATGAGTACATCAATTTTTCTATTTTCAAAATCGCTAATAATTTCAGAATAGGCATTTTTGGAGCGAGTTGTATCTAAGTCCATCCTTTTTATCCGTGCAGTTGGAAAGTGAATGGCTAAGTCATCTTCAATTTTTTCGGTTCCAAAACCCACCATTTTCAAGCGATTACTTCCACAGGCATGACAAGATCCCATTGGTGCCGTAACGTAACTACAATAATGGCATTTTAAGTTGTTACCAAATTTATGATAGGTTAAGGTAACATCGCAATTTGTACATTTGGGTGACCAAGTACAAACTTCGCAAGACCAACGTGGGGTGTAGCCTCTACGATTTTGAAAAAGGATAACTTGTTCATTTTTTTTAAGTGTATTTTCTATTTCTTCAAGAAGCAAAGCGGAAAAATTAGCTTGCATTGTTTTTAATTTGCGTTCGCTTTTCAAATCGGCACAAAATACTTCTGGAAGTTCAACTCCTTTGTAACGTTCCATTAGTTCGACTAGGGCGTATTTTCCTTTTTTGGCGTTGAAATACGATTCAAAACTTGGTGTAGCTGACCCTAGCAATGTTTTCGCTTTGTGGCTATGTGCAAGAATTAATGAGGTGTCTCTTGCATTATAACGTGGTGATGGATCATGCTGTTTATAGGAAGTTTCATGTTCTTCATCTACGATAATTAATCCTAAATTTTGAT
>CAMCQW010000052.1 GCA_945877045.1 Chryseobacterium gleum | reverse complement strand
TTGACTATGCATTAGGGTATTTTGGAAATCAGATCGTTTCAGATACCAGCTCGCTAACAGTACCGTACTTGGATAATATTACTGCTGGTTTACTTGATTTGCCATCCGTTAATTTACAAGTGGAAATCGAAAATGGCATGAAGGTTCCAATTAAAGGAATAATTAGTCTTATTGAAAATACAAATGCCAATAATCAAACTGTTTCGCTTACAGCAAGTTCCTTGGGCCAGCCCATCTTAATTTCTCCTGCTGTTGGAAGTTGGAATACACTGCAACCAAGTACTAACGAGATTGCGTTTAATGCCACGAATAGTAACGTGGAACAAGTACTCGAGAATCTTGGCAGTGCATATAATTTTGGATACAGTATTCAATTGAATCCGCTTGGAAATGTAAATGGAGGTTGGGACGAAGTGTTTTCCACTTCTAGAATAAAAGTAAAACTAAAAGCACAAATGCCCTTGCAAATGATGGCAGATGGTTTAACACTTCAAGATACCTTTGATGTTAATTTAAAACAAACATCTCCTAATATTACCGTTGTCTCTGGAAAGTTGATTCTTGAAGCGATGAATGCTTTTCCAATGCAATGCGAAGTGAAATTGTCTTTTTTAACCGATCAAGGATTTACCTTAGAAGAAGTTTTTGGAACAGCTTTAATTCAATCCGCTAACTATGGCACGATTGATCCAGTTGATGGCTTGAAAAAGAAATTATCTGTGCTTGAATTTGTTTTTCCTGAATCGCTAATAAATTCCCTTGACCTAATTAAAAAATTAAAAGTGGAAGTTCAATTAAATACCCCTAATCCAATTAATGGTGTAAATCAAACCGTCGCCATTCCATATGGGGCTTTTATTGGGGTGAAGATTAAAACAGCTTTTCAAACTAAAGTAAGTTATTAATGATGAAAATATTTTATTTCGTTCCGCTCGCATTATTGTCATTTCAAGTAAATGGTCAATTTATCTTGCCAATTATCGATGATTCAATTCCGCCTAAGCACGAATTTATTTTTAATGGAGTAGCTGATTATTCTAGCAGTTCCATGTTAAATCAACTGTCGGATATGTTATTATACGGTGGTGAAATTACAGATGAAATTAAAACCGCAAGTTTTGATAAGCATGGGCCAATTAATCGTTTCGGGTTTGATTTACAGGGAGAGATTGAATACCGAAATACAAGTAAAAGTTTATGTAAAAATCGTGACATAGGATTTGGAATAAAAGCGGGATACTATTCTTTTGGTGGAGTGATCTATCCAAAAGATTTGTTTGGATTGACTTTTTATGGAAATGCCGCTTATTCTGGTTCAATCGCTGATTTTAGTGGTACTAGTTTCTCATTTTATAATTTCCAAAAAATTGGATTCACGCTGATCGATAATAAAAGTATTTCAAGCCTTACGATCAATCTACTTAATCTCGCTAATTATGCCAGTCTTAGAGTAAACGAAGGAACGATCTACCAATCAGTTGCTACGGATTCCATATCCTTAAACTTGGATGCGCAATTAAGAAATACTGGTGGGAATAATTTTAGCAAGGGAGTGGGACTTTGCATCGATGGGGATTTTAGAATACCACTAAAAGGTAATATTGATCAAGTTAGCTACCTACAAGTTTTAGTGAAAAATGTAGGTTTTGCCTTTATGAATAAACCTCTTACGGTCAATTCGGTAGATACAAATTACGCGACAACGGGATTTACATTTGATCAATTGGTAAATTCCAATGGCTTACTTACCCCAAGTTTTAACGCCTTAGATTCCCTTCAACTAAATGATAAATCGACAAGCAGCCTAGTTTTTTTGCCAGGAATGATTCAATTGTCCAAATTAGTAGAAACAAATTCTGCCAAGCGTTTCCAAGAATTCTATGGCTTTAGAATTTATCTGGCGAAAGCATACATTCCTATGGTTTTTGCAGGGGTAGATGTAAGGTTGGGTCGAAAATTTCACGTGGGACTTAATGGTAGTTATGGTGGTTTCTCCGATTTTAAGCTCGGAATGTATTCTTACTTTAAACAAGGAGCATGGTCACTTGGCATCGGAAGTGAAAATTTAATAGGAGTATTTACTAACAAGGCCTTTGGACAGGCGGTTTCAATGCGACTGAGATGCGGTTTCTAATTCACCTATTTTGCGGACTTGTTTTGTGCTCTTTTCATGCGAACGGACAAGTTTCCTTTTTTAAATATTTTTCCGGAACGGGCTACGATACCGGCCAGGGTTGTGCTCAATTAGAAGACTCTAGCTATATTATAACAGGATTATCAGGAAGTTTTGGCGAAGATTCAGAAGCATTTCTTTTAAAATTATCGAAAGACGGTCAGTACCAATGGAGTAATCACTATGGGGGAAATGAAGCCGATTGGGGTAGGAGAGTGCTTTACAATCAGGATTTGGGCTATTACATTGTCGGGAACTCGAACTCTTTTTCAAGCGGTGATTACGATGCGATGGTGGTGAAAACGGATTTACAAGGAAATCAACTATGGTCAAAAACATATGGAACAGGTAATTGGGAACAAATAAATGATGCAGTATTCGCCAGTGATAGCGGTATTGTAATGGTGGGAATGAGTCAATCACTTGTCGGTGGAGGTAGTGATATTTATATGGCTCGCTTAAATCAAAATGGCGATACACTTTGGACAAAAACCATTGGAGGAACGGGACAAGATGTCGCCAATACAATCATAAATGTGGAAGATTCGATGTTTATTGTTGGTGGCCAATACTTTAATCAAGATTCTTCACTCGTTAAAGGGTTTTTGATGAAAATAAAGCAAAATGGGGAAATCGCGTGGATGAAGCAAATTGGAGATAATGGAACCTTTGGGATTAATGATATCACCTTATTTTCTAATCGAATATATGCAGTGGGTTCGAAATTTGATCCATTGCTAAATGAACATGACAATTATTCTGGTCGCTATGAATTAAATGGTGATTTATTTTCTGAATCAGTTTATGTGAATCAAGGCGATGTAATTCTCGATGAATTATCATTTAGTGGTAATTTAACTAAACTATATATTGGTTACAGGTATGAAAATTTAACCAACTCGATTTTTGAACTTGATGTTGCGCTAGGAAGGTTTGACTCCAATATTGAATGGGATAATGGCCCTGTTACGATTATTAACATAGAAGAAGAAAAGGCGGAACAAATTATTCAAACATCTGATGGGGGAACTTTTGCAGTTGGTTGGACAAAATATATGGAAAATGTCGTTTATGGTGGTAGTAATATATTTGCTTTAAAAATTGGTCCAAATGATGAGTTGCCCATTACCACAGGTGTTCAGCCCATTAATACCTTGGTTTCAGTACCAGAAGAATCAACAGCAGTAAAGAATATCTATCCAAATCCAACAAAAGATTTTATCACTGTTGACGGAATTCCAAGTCCTTTTGATTTTTCCATTTTCTCCTCGCTCGGTGATTTAGTCATGCAAGGTCAATCCTATGAAAAATCGCTATCGCTTGATTTTTTGAGAGAGGGAATTTATTTTATAAAGATTCAAGGAATGTCAAATCCGTTTAAGGTGATAAAAATTAAATAGGCATCATGTATAGAGTTTTCTTCGTTGTTTTCGCTTTAAATTCTGCTATCTCTTTTACCCAAGTACTGCCACTCAATCGATCTGTAGATTGGACAACTGCTGGTTTAAATGATACAAGTACTATTGGTTTTGCATATTATAATGTAATTCAAGAAGGTGTTATCCCCGATGGTATAACGCCCGTGATTACTATTATTGACAGTCTCTTACAATTAAATCAAACCAGTGGCATCCACCTTCATTTTCCAGCTGGATCTTATTTCTTTAATGAAACCCTTAATTTGCCTAGCAATTGTTTAATTACAGGGGATGGGGCGACTGAAACCCATTTTATCTTTGACCTTGGCGGAACAAATCATGCGATACAAAGCTCCGGAAATTTGGTCAATTCTGATACTAGTTCATTTGCTAATCAGGGAGAAAAAGGAAGTCATTTGCTTGTGCTGAATAGCACTTCATCTTTTGAACCAGGAGATTGGATTCGAATTCGTCAGCAAGATGCCGATTTAGTTTTTTCTAATTGGGCACAAGGTAGCGTGGGTCAAATAGTAAAGATTATTGCAATAGCAGGAGATACCTTGTTTTTAAATTCAGAATTGCGAATGGATTATTCATTAAATCGAGCTCCTTTGGCAATTAGAGTTTCCATGAAGCGAAATATTGGTATTCAGTGCCTTTCTTTAGAACGTATTGATAATACTGCACCAGAACAAGCTAGCGGTATTCATTTTACCTACACTGAAAACTGCTGGATTAGTGGTATTTCATCAAACAAAACTACATTTGCTCATATTGAATTTGAAGGTGTTTCTAATTCAAAGGTTGAAAAGAGTTATTTTCAAGATGCTTTTGAATACGGGGGCGGAGGTCGCGCCTATGGGGTGGTATTACACTTTACAACCAATGAATGTTTAATTGAGAACAACATATTTAAACATTTAAGGCACAGTATTTTACTTCAAGCAGGTGCAAATGGTAATGTTGTGACTTTTAATCATTCACTCGATCCGTATTGGACGAATTCTAATCCTATTTTGGGGGCTAATTCTGCTGGCGAACTGGTTTTACATGGCAACTTTGTATACGCTAATCTCTTTGAGCAAAATGATGTTCAAAACATAGTAATAGATAACTCGCATGGAGCCAATGGTCCTTTTAATACCTTTTTAAGAAATCGAGCATCTTTGTATGGTATTTTCTTTTCGGATGGAACTAGCCCTTCGCAAAACTTTATTGGAAATGAAATTCCAAATACTGCATTTCCATACAGTGCAGTGAATTACAACATTCAGGGGAACGATCAGTTTACGTATGGGAACAATAATAAGGGCATTGTGGCGCCAGCAGGAACAGGTAATTTAGATGATATAAGTTATTATTATTCGCAAAAACCTGAATTTGTTCAGGAATATCAGTGGGGAAACATCGGAATTCCAAACGTCATGAATTCAGCAACGGTTCCAGCAAGAGATCGGTACGAATCAAATTTTATTTTTGCAGGGGTTTGTGGAAACCTTGATTTTTACTTAGCGAATGAAAATTTAAATAACCACGAGTTGTTGCTCTATCCAAATCCTAGTTATGGGGAATTGGTAATAGAGGTTCCGCTTAGTTTTCTTAACGAAAAGTTATATATTCGAACTGTTATGGGTCAAATTATAGAAGAGCGAGAGCTTTCGAACATTAAAAATACCTTTGATTTCACTTCGCTGCAATCCGGTATTTATTTTATTGTAATTAAAAATAACAGTTACAAAGTTATTCTTCGCTAAAGTCGTCTTCGTTTTCTTTCTTGCTGAATCAGCTTCAATTCTCTACTCGTTTGCCCGGCTACAGATGTGTTTTCGTCTGCACGTCTTAAAAGATAAGGCATTACCTCTTCAATAGGACCAAAAGGGACATATTTAGCAACATTATAACCTGCATCCGCAAGGTTGAATGAAATGTGGTCTGACATTCCAAGTAATTGAGCAAAATAGATCGATGGCGTAGATGAAAGAAGATTAAATTTTGTCATTAATTGCGTCAGTAAAAGCGAACTT
Source organism: Chryseobacterium gleum (assembly GCA_945877045.1). Taxonomy (GTDB): domain Bacteria; phylum Bacteroidota; class Bacteroidia; order Flavobacteriales_D; family Crocinitomicaceae; genus UBA952. The sequence goes on along the minus strand of CAMCQW010000052.1, from coordinate 4,590 downwards.
TCTTCATTGTGCGTTCCCGCGCAAAGAGCAAAGGAATTAATATTTTCTACGATATATTCCATAGCTAGGTTGAAATCCTTGTCGGTAGCTTCTTTTGTAGCTTGAATAGGAGAGGGGTAGTTCATTGTTATTGCACGTTCACGTTCCTTTTCCATATAAGCACCACGAACTAATTTTATACCGTACTTAATATTATGCATGCTCGCTAACTCATGGCAATTTTTTAAAAACGCTAAGCGATCATGCCGATACATTTGAAGCGTATTAAAAACAATCGCTCTTTCTTTATTGTAGCGAAGCATCATTTGCAGGCACCAATTATCTAAGCATGCTTGAATCCAAGTTTCTTCGGCATCAATAAATACAGGAATGTTATTTTGATATGCCGCATTACAAATCCTATCAATTCGATTAATAATAACGGATTCAATTTCTGCATCTATTGTTTCATTTTTTTCTAGCGCAATAGATAAGCGCTCCAAATCATTAAATCTGGCAATACCTGAGACCTTAAAAACTGCAAAAGGAATCGATGAATTGTTCTTTCCTTTATCAATTGTTTTGATAATTTCTAAAACTGTTAGGTCAAAATCTTGATCAGTCATTTTTCCCTCAATCGAATAATCGAGAATGGTCCCAACATTGTAATCAGCTAAATTTTTAATGGTAGGTGTACATTGGTCAACCGTTTCCCCACCGCAGAATTGTTTAAAAATAGTTGCCCTAATTATGCTTTTAATAGGTAGTTTGATTTTTAATGCAAAGAGGGTAAGAGTTTTACCGATTTTCACTAATTTTTTAGATCCGATAATTTTAAAAAGCCAATAAGAACGAATTAATTCATTATTGGATTTACTTTTAAATGCAACAGCTGTATCGTCAAAATTTATCACGACCCAAATTTAATTATTTTATATTGACGTGAAATTTATATGTTGGATATTTTTCACTTCGATCGATGAATCGACTGGTCACAATGAAATAATTCAATACTTACTATAGTAACAATCGTTATTTTTTTAATTGAAATTCATTATATTTGCACTCCAAAATTAAATTTATTAAATGGCGAGGTAGCTCAGTTGGTTAGAGCGCAGGATTCATAACCCTGAGGCCGAGAGTTCAAATCTCTCTCTCGCTACAAAAAGAAAAATAGTATCAGGTTGTCAGAATGCTGACCCTTTTTGCGTCAGTATTCAAATCTCTCTCTCCCTGATGAGTCTTCGACTATCAGGACAAACGCTACAAAAGGTCATCCGTCAATTGATAGATGACCTTTTTTATTGAATAATCAATTGTTCCAACTAGAAGGTTAATTTTCAGTATCTATTTCATTTCCAAACCAAACAACCGCATAACCTTCCAGTATACCAATTCCAATGGCATTCCATTTTCCTCCCCAAGGACCTTGATTAATAATCACGGCATTATGCCCTGGACTTTCTTTCCAACCTTCTAATGCATCTTCTGCTGTTACAACTTCTGAAGAACTATAAGCAATTTCATAACCGAATCCAGAGTAAGTTGTTAATTCACTGGGTTTGTCCCACATGCAACTGGCTTTTGCGTGATCATCTGTGTAACAACAGGATGACCAAATTCCTTCGGATGACCAACTATGTAGGTTACATTTGTTATTAATTGGACTGTTAACCACTAAATCTTTGACGTGAGTTTGTGCAACGAACGTTAACGATTTAGACAAGGGGATAGTGGGCAGCTTATAGTCCTTCCTATATTTCATTATTAGATTATATAACTTAATTTCCTCTTCGCTTAATTTTTGCGAATACAATAAAAATGAACAAAGAATAAAGGAGGGAATAAGGAGGAGGCACTTCATTATAATTATTTAAAGGTGTGAATGATTCCTGTGGAATTACGTTCATTTTGTTTTACAATTACATATTTTTTGGTTATCAATTGAATAATCAAATAAAAAGAAATGATGATCAGACCTCCTAATATGCCTCCTAAATGTGCGCAACAAGAACCATTGATTTGAGTGCTTGATTCAAGTAAAACTTGATAATTTTCATAAAGTGTATAAAACCCGAATAGAAGGAAAAGAACTTTTCTATAATTCAATAAATTTAAGAATAGGTAGATGACAATGATACCAAATAAAGCACCGGATGCCCCATTTGTTTTGGAGGTCACAAAATTATATTCTTTCACAACATTTATTTGGCTTGCATTTAACTTTAAATAATACTTATCATCAACTTGATGCCTGTCGTTTATTGGTATTTTTTCAGGTGAAATCCCCGTTGAGATGATACGTTCTTCAATTTGAATCTTATTTATAGAATAGGCTTGATTGATGAAAATATATCCGACCCATGCACATACGAAGTAGGCTATAATAAATGAGTTGAATCCTATTTTTTTCTCAACATTGGCTGAAAAAACTAATAAAAATAATACATTAAAAATAATATGTAAAGGATCAATAGAATGGACAAACATGAAGGTGACTAATTGATAATAGTGAAAATGTGGTGAATAGGTTGGGTAGGCACTAAAGTAGAAATGTAAGTCTATACCGCTGATGATATCGAAAAGATAAAAAAATAATGCGACGCTTATATTGATCAATAGTAAGAATTGGAGCGCTGGTGTTATTTTAGTACAGATTCTCTCTTGAAGAAATTTTCTCAATGCCGCTTTCATAAGCAGTTTTTATTGGGCAACTTTTTTGCGAAACGAAAACATGCTTTTTTGTTACTAAACCATTGGAATAAACTATTTCCTTTTATTAGTTCAATTATTCACGTTTTTGAACTATTTTTATGCTAGACTAATCAATTATAAATAATACAGAAATATGAAATTAAGCCGCCATTTAGTTGTATTGTTAATTTGTTTAATTTCTTATTTTCAATTAGGGCTTGTAGTGGATTCAACTACTTTGAAATGCTTTAATAACAAGATAAAAGTTGATCCAACTTCAGGAATTTTTCAAGTTATTTTGGTGGATCGAGTAAAAGTTATTGAAATTGCCAAAGAGCATGGATTGGATTCTGCTTTAAACATTTTAGGGTATAATACTGGTTGTGGTAGCAAAATCGGTTTTTACGATAGAAATCTTCTCAATGATTTGTTTGCTTTGGTACCAGGAAGTAATCCTTCTGAGAGCATATTATGCTTTTTAAATGAATTTTATCTATATCCTGAACTTGATAAGGCAAAATTTAAAACCATTTACACCGACTATTTGAATAGTTGGATAAAAAATGATTCATCTATTCCTTTAGAGCCATATGCATTTGAAACTTGTTTAACTATTATGCTTGATTATGGAGATACTGAAATGCAGTACCTAATAAATACCTGTTTTCGTTATTGGGTAAAAAGGGCCAATAATTATAAGAATCAAATAGATGTGACTAAAGAAAGTAGCTATTACGATAGCTATTATTATACTCAGGCTTGTGAAAAAGTATATTTATCGCAATATGTCTTAAAAAAACTTAAATCAACGTATTTCAACGCAAAGGAATTTGATTACTATTCCACAACTATGACGGTAGACTATAAAATTCCTGACATGAGTCTTGATCTGTTCACCAACTTTTCTTCACAAAAATTCGGAATGGAAGCTGAAAAGCTAAAAATCAAAAAGTCATTAAATTCGTTAAATGACCTATTTTTATTCAGCTTAACTGAATTATGTACCCTATTCAACTTGAAAAAGGACGACACTTGCAATAATTACGTAACTATTTTTGTCAATAAAAATATTGGTTTAATTCTAGATATTGCCGATTGTGATGAAGATGAATGTTTTAAATGTCATCAATTTGGAAGAATATATGAGATAGAATTTATTAATAAAAATAGCATCAATCTACATTTTGTTGCATCATGGAATTAATTTTCTAAATCATTAATGTCCGATTAAAAAAAAGAATTGTAAAAATCCTTATGAATTCTAGGATTATTGTAGAATACTGTTAACCATATTGCTTTTTATGGTGCGTTCTAACTCCTTCCAAAAGTTCGCCCCCTTCATTGGCAGGGGATAAAAAGATATTTTAATACAACTAATTTCAAGGCACGGCATGTCTGAGACAGGTAGCAAACCAATATTAATGCTCCTTTATTCCTTAATTATACGCTTGAACTCAGTTTTAGCTCCGTCATTAATTTCCAATAAATAGAATCCTTTAGGATGTGAGGAAAGGTCAAAAGAAACAATGTTTTCTTGACTAAACAGTGTATTTAATTGTTTGCCATCTGATGAAATCAAAACGATCGTCAGTGGCTTTTGAGCGCTGTTAATTATTGAAAAACTCGATTGCGTTGGATTTGGAAAAACTGAAAATTCCTGAGTATCGCTCATTTCGTTCGTCCCTAAGATTCCACACCCTGCTGAAGTTAACAAACTTGCTCTTGGAGCAATAACTGCTGTAGCCCTCATTCTATCTTTCTGCCCTTGTGTAAATCTGTTTACAAGCGGACAATAAGACATATAATTATACCGGCTGTTATCCCACACACCAGTTACGGTGCATGGATTGGTAGCTCCACAATCGCTTTGTTTATGAGGAGGTGTATCGCAGACACGATCCCCATCAATGGTGCAAT
>CAMCQW010000051.1 GCA_945877045.1 Chryseobacterium gleum | reverse complement strand
ACGTGGCAAAAACTGATAGTCAACCCGGACATATGGTGAGCCAACGGAATTATCAGAAAGCAATAGAGACCGGTATCCAGCGCCTATAAATTGTTGATTATTTCCTGCTATCACAGTAATATTTTTAGTAGCTTGAAAGACAAAGCTTCCAATAGCGTAGCCATAATCAAAACCGCCATTTTTAAAGGGTTTTGTCCTTGCGGCGCCAGGCACAACAGCGTTTTGAACGTTGTATTGATTATTAATGGTAGGATAAATTTCGCCATGTCCACTCATGTAGGAACTTTCGTAAGAACTGAATCGTGCTTGATTTTCATAAAAGGAGGTCGAAAATGAAAACCGAGGAGTGATGTCTCCTAAAATTATAATTCCACGGCTATTTTGATATAAAAATTGATTGCTTGAATCTAGTAAATCATTTCCCAAAGAAAAGTTAAAAAGCGGTGAAATTTCCAATTTAAAATCTTCTCCTTTTACTTTAATGAGGTGCTCGTCTCTAAATCTTTTCGTTTTGGCGGGGAGCAATGTATCGTTTTGTCTTTCACCAAATGAACACGTCCATTTTTCTTGGTTCTTGCTTATTGGGAGAAATGATGCACTTGTATTTTTTTTAAAGAGTTGGTCTTTAAAATAAGTTCCAAGGGGCTCCAATTGACTTTGCCCATTTGCCCATTTGCAAATTAAAATAAATAATAAGACAATTTTAGTATTCATGGATAACTAGCTATAAACCCCTTTGTTTTTGCTATAAAAAAAGGATTGGTAAGGTCTTCTTTGTTATATCGCAATCGTGTTCCTTCTATAGCGTGGTTTACTTCGCCTCCCAAAGCCTCTAAAATAGCTTGACCAGCGGCAATATCCCATTCCATTGTTGGTGCAAAGCGAGGATAAACATCCGCTTTTCCATTCGCAAGATCAAAAAACTTTAAAGACGAACCCTTCGAAAGATACTCAAGGTCCTTCGTTACTAGCAGCATTTCTTCATAGTATTTTTTTCCTAATTCCGATGGATGGCTTCTTGACCCAATAATCATTAAGGGATTATTAATGCCATCTCCCTCAGGTATACGTTTCCATTTTGAGGGTTCATTTACATCACTAAAAACGCAGGTAAAAACCCCCATTTCTTTTCCTCCAAATAGTATTTCTTCATATACTGGTGAGGCAATAAGTCCAAAAACAGGATGTTCTCCTTCAATAAAGGCGATATTCACAGCAAATTCCCCATTTTTACTAACAAATTCCTTTGTCCCATCAAGTGGATCTACACACCAACAATTTTCCCAGTCCGACCTTTCCTTGTATTTTGTATGAATAGTTTCTTCGCTTGTAATGGGAAATCCTAGAGGAGACAAATAATCGTTAATAATTTTTGAAGAACTTAGATCGGCATTTGTTAAGGGAGAGCCATCTTCTTTGTAATCAAGGTCAATTACCCCATTGTAAATGCGCATTATTTCTTTCGAGGCCTCTATCGCGGCATGAATGGCTGTTAAATATTTTTCTTTGATTAACAAGCGGCTTAGAGTTGCATTTCAGGCACAAATTTAGGCACAATTAACAGCCCTTCTGTTTTGCCTACAATTTCCTCAACGGACACGCCGGGAGCCCGTTCAATTAAGTGAAAAGACCCATCGATGATTTCCAGAACGGCTAATTCAGTAACTACTTTTTTTACACACCCAACGCCGGTTAAAGGAAGCGTACAGTTTTTCAATAATTTAGATTCGCCCGCCTTGTTACTGTGCATCATTGCGACAATTATATTATCTGCTGAGGCAACAAGGTCCATTGCACCACCCATTCCCTTCACCATTTTGCCCGGAATTTTCCAATTGGCAATATCACCATTTTGTGAAACCTCCATGGCCCCCAATACGGTCAGTTGTACATGTTGCCCACGAATCATCGCAAAGGAGTCTGCCGAATCAAAAAATGAAGCGCCGGGAAGTGTAGTTATAGTTTGTTTCCCTGCATTAATTAGATCAGCATCTTCTTCCCCTTCAAAAGGAAAGGGCCCCATTCCAAGCACGCCATTTTCAGATTGAAATTCCACTTCAATCCCTGCGGGGATATAATTTGCAACCAATGTAGGAATTCCAATGCCAAGATTTACATACCACCCGTTACGTAATTCTTGCGCAATTCTTTTCGCTATACCAATTTTATCAAGTGCCATTTAATCTTTTTTTCTTACCGTTCTCTGCTCAATTCTTTTTTCGAATGCCTTTCCTTGAAAAATGCGCTGAACGAATATACCCGGAGTATGAATTTCATTTGGGTCAAGTGAACCCGCGGGCACTAACTCCTCTACTTCTGCAATGGTTATTTTTCCAGCCATCGCCATTAAAGGGTTAAAATTCCTGGCTGATGCCTTATAGATTAAGTTGCCAGCAGTATCTCCCTTCCATGCCTTTACGATAGCAAAATCGGCTGTTAATGCACTTTCGAGAATATGAGGTTTCCCATTGTAAATCCGCGTTTCTTTTCCCTCAGCTATCTCCGTTCCAAATCCTGCAGGCGTATAAAAAGCGGGAATACCCGCTCCTCCTGCACGGCATCTTTCTGCTAAACTACCTTGTGGAATAAGGTCAACTTCTAATTCGCCAGAAAGCATTTGTCTTTCGAATTCATCGTTTTCACCCACATAAGAGCTTATCATTTTTTTAATTTGTTTTGATTCTAATAACAAACCAAGTCCAAAACCATCTACGCCAGCATTATTTGAAATACAGGTGAGGCTCTTCTTACCTTTTTTAACAAGTTCTAGGATTGAGTTTTCAGGAATCCCACATAAACCAAAGCCACCCAGCATGAGGGTCATTCCGTCTTCTATTCCATCGAGTGCGGCACTTACATTAGCTACTACTTTATCCATTTTTTAAAAATCATTATCAAAAGGAACATCACCTTCATCGATTACCTCATCGACTAAGACATCTGCGCATTCGTATTTTTTGGGGTCATAGTCTGGCGGCTCTGCAAAATCCAATGTGGACAAACCAATGTGTGCATCTTTATATACTTGTTTCATGTACAAGCCATAAATAGGCAATGCCATTCGAGCTCCTTGACCAAAATTCATGGATTTAAATCGAACCGATCTATCTTCAGCTCCCACCCAAATACCTGTAACTAAATCTGGGGTAATTCCAATAAACCAACCATCAGAATTGTTTTGTGTCGTTCCTGTTTTCCCTGCTGTTGGTGCAATAGTCCCGTATTTACCACTTCTTAAACTGGCGCCAGTTCCCCGTTCTATTACCCCCTTCATCATTTTTAAAATTTCATACGCAACAGTTGAACTCAGCGCCTGATTTTTCTCTTCGGTTGCTTCATAAATTACCTTTCCATTACGGTCTTCAATTCGAGCAATAATAGTGGGTTTAACATAGACCCCATTATTTGGAAAAACACATTGTGCAGCAACAAGCTCATAGAGTGATAAGTCCATACTGCCCAAGCACATGGAGGGCACCACATCATTTTTTCTAAGTGTGATCCCTGCACTTTCAAGTAGTTTTCCAATTTGATACGGCCCACCAGTTTTTCTAAGCGGATTAAAGGCGCCCATCCTACCCATTACTGCTACTGTTGTGGGATTAGAAGAAAGTGCAAGACCATCGCGCATTGTAGCAGCAGGGGTCCCTTCCGGGCAATATTTCCCAACTGTCTTATTATTATTATTGACTAAGTTCAAACAATATTCTTCTGCTCCAAATGTTGAACAAGGATTTACAACACCCATAGAAAGCGCCGCGGCATAAACAAAAGGCTTAATCGTTGATCCCACTTGTCTTTTTCCGAGTCTAACATGATCATAAGCAAAGTGAGAAAAGTTAATTCCACCGACCCACGCCCGAACAAAACCCGTCCCGGGTTCGATTGAAACCAAACCAGCATGTAAGAATGCTTTATAATACCTGATAGAATCGTTGGGGGACATGATGGTATCGCATTTTCCTTTCCAAGAAAACACGCTCATTGCAACCTTTTGATTAAAAACCCGCGCAATATCACTTTCACTATAGCCTGCGGCCACCAAGTTCTTGTATCGATCGGTTGACTTCCTCGCATTACTCATAATTTGATTTACCATTGCTTGGTTAATATCATTGGAGAAAGGGTAGTTTTTTAAGCCCCTATTATTTTGATTAAAGGCAGGTTGAAGCGTTTTTTTCACATGCTCCTCCACGGCATTTTCCGCGTATTTTTGTAGCTTAGAATTAATAGTAGTATAAATTTTCAATCCGTCGCTATATATATCATAAGGGCGCCCATCCTCTCTCGCAATCTTGAGAACACCTTCTTTCTTTTCTAATAGAAGGGTGGTCAATTCCTTTCTCAAGGACTCTTTAAAATATGCTCCAGCCCCATTTTTATGGTCGACCACTTGATAATTAATTTCTAAAGGAAGTAATGATAATGAGTCAAATTCTTCTTTACTTAATTTATTAATGATCGCCTCGTTATTATTAGTGCTGTTTTTCAACCATTGAAACAAGACTTGATTGCGCCTAGACAAGGCCCTTGTAGAATCTTTCGCTCTAGCCTCAAGGATTTGGCTCAAGGAAACGCCGCTTGGATCAAGTTCTAAATCAGCAGCAATTTTTCTACGGTAGTTCGTGACTTTATATTTGTAGGGATTAAAAAGGCTCGGGTTCTTGCACATACCAATTAGCATCGCCGCTTCATTCTTTGATAAATTTTTAGGGGTTTTGTTAAAGTACACCTTAGCTGCATTCTCGATTCCGACGGCATTATATAAAAAATCAAATTGATTGAGGTACATGGTTATAATTTCCTCTTTTGTATAGATTGATTCAAGCCGCGTGGCAATAATATTTTCTCTTGCCTTTTCGCTTAAGCGACTCAATTTTCCAAAAACACCCCTAAAAATTCTGGTCTTTTCCTCCCCATTTGCTCTTGCAATCTCATCACGTTGTCTTTGCTGCAAAGTAAACAACAACTTTGCTAATTGTTGTGGAATTGTAGAAGCTCCTCCCGACCTACCTAAGGAGGAAAGTGATCTTGCAAGGGATCGAAAATCTACGCCAGAATGTTTCATGAAGCGTTCATCTTCAGTCGCAATTAAAGCGTCAAAGACATAGGGAGAAATATCTTTATAATTTGCGCTTGTTCTATTAATTTGCCAATAGCGCCCTAGTGTGTCTCCTTCCTGCCCAAAAATCAAGGATGCTTGTAACTCAGGTGGGTTATCTAACATAGAAATCGGGGGTAGATCACTCTCCGATTGAAAAAGTAATAGGAACGCAATAAACAGGAAGGGAAAAAGTCCCACACTCCAAAAAACGATGGTCATTTTCCTCTTTTTATTATCTGAAAGAGCTAAAGGTGTACTTTTCATGCCTTAAAATTACAGAATAATCATTTATAACATGTCTTTTCTTTGACTATCTAATTTGAGTAAAATAAAAATCATTATACAAAAAGATAAAATAGAGGATCCTCCATAACTAAAAAAGGGAAGTGGGATTCCAATTACTGGCGCAAACCCTATGTTCATGCCGATATTTATTGCAAAATGATAAAACAAAATCATGGCAACACAGTAAGCATAAATTCGATTGAATGCCAGACGTTGTCTTTCTGCAATATGTATAATTCTCATGAGCATGAAAATATAAATAAAAACAAGTACGATACTTCCTAAAAACCCCCACTCTTCAGCATAAGGACAAAAGATAAAGTCTGTCTCGCTTTCTGGCACGTGATTACTTTTTAAACTGGAAACAGACGCTTCTTTGTATCCTTTCCCAAACACCCCACCTGAACCCACGGCCGCCATAGCCCTATTGCGATTGTAATCCCTTCCGTCGGGGTCTTCTTTTAGCCCTAATACAAGTTCAATACGATCCCTTTGATGCTTCGCCAAACTAGAAAAAGCGGTATCCACAAAAAGTGTAATTCCTGACGTAATAATAAATCCCAATGCAATTACTAAAAGAATCCTTGAACGATCTCTTTTTACACTGAATTGACGAATAAATAGCAGGGCTAAGAGCGAAATAATGAATAAGCTTATGATGATTCCAGTAGGGCCTTTAAAAGTCGTGCTTGGAAAAAACCAGAGATGGAAAATCGTTTTACTCAGCACCAATGTTAAAACACAAAGAAACAAGAAGCAAAAAAGTACAGGTATAAAGTGACTACCTAACCAGGTTGACTTAAATTTTATTCCGGGAATGGCGTTTAATACCCCCAAAATTATAGGATCAAAGGTTAATCCCTCTCGGTACATAACAAAAAGAAAAGAACTAAAAACGACTAAAGTCCCTGCATCGGGTTGCAAAGCAACAAGGATAGATGGAATGAAAAATATTAAACAAGCCAAAAGAACAGTTTTCGTTGTCTGTAATTTAACTACGAGTTCGCTTATGTATTTAGACAAGAGGAGCGCGGTAGCAATTTTGGCAAATTCAGCAGGTTGAACGCCCATTGACCCAACGCCAAGCCATGCCCTCGCTCCATTTATTGGAGGCATGAATAGAACAATAATAAGAAGAATTAGCGTAACCAGATAAACAGGAACGGCCACCTTCCCATAAATATCCGCATCAATTAAAAAAATGAGTAACCCGGCAAAGAAGGAGATGCCTAGCCATAAAAGCTGCTTTCCATATTTTTCACTTAGGGCAAAAATAGCGGGGTGATCTTCGTTAAAAGCAACCGAGTAAATGGTTGCCATACCAAAAATAATTAAGGTAATAAACGAAATAAATAAAGGCCAATCTATATTGGTAATGATTGAATCGCTTTTTCTCATGGGCGACTAATATTTGACAATGTTGTTTCAATTATAAGTTTTTCACTATCCTTGCTCGTCACTTTATTAAACAAATATTTTTCAATTATTAAACTAGCAATGGGCGCCGCCCAGGTACCCCCCGCTCCTGCATTTTCCACAAATATAGCCAGCGCAATTTTTGGGTTGTCCATAGGGGCAAAGGCAATAAAAACAGAATGATCTTGTCCTTGAGAATTTTGCACTGTACCCGTCTTACCGCAAACAACAACCTCTTCCAATCGAGCGGCGCTTCCTGTTCCTCCAGGTTCATTTACAACCCTTCTCATGCCTTCAACAACAGAAGAAAAGTGCACCGCATCAACCATTGTTTGATTTCTTTTTAAATAGATTGGCCGCGGTCCTTTTTTCCCAATCGATTTAACAAAGTGAGGGGTGATATACCATCCTTTATTAGCGATTATTGCAGCAATATTGGCCATTTGTAAAGGGGTTAGTTTTATTTCCCCTTGTCCAATGGATATTGAACGAATGGTAGAAAAAGCCCATTGATTGTGGCCATATATTCGATCATAATATTTAGAATTAGGTATAAGACCGGGTCGTTGACCAGAAATATCTGTTTCTAGTTTATTCCCTAAACCAAAACTATTCATGTATTTGTGCCACAAATTAAGGCCGATTTCTGCATCTGCAAAATTGTTACGTTTTTTTTGTTGCTGAATTATTTTTTTAACAACCGCATAAAAATAGGGATTACAAGAGTATTGCACCGCCTGTGCTACCCCTGAAGCATTCGGGTGATTGTGACAACCAACTACGCTTTTATTACAGGGGAATCCTGACGTTGAACGAATGACACCTTCTTGCATTGCTATGAGCGCCTGCACCAATTTAAATATAGATCCTGGGGGGTATTCTGCTTGCAACGGTCGGGGAAAAAGCGGTTTGTTAATGTCTTTTGATAATTTGGGGTAATTTAAATTAATATTTTTCCTTCCAACTAATAAATTGGGATCAAAAGTAGGCGCTGACACCATCGTTAGAATTTCCCCGGTTTTAGGTTCGATAGCGACAATACACCCTTTTTTATTTTGCATTAATAATTCTCCATAAGCTTGCAAAGTTATGTCCATGCTAAGCGTAAGACCGGGTGATTGTTTTGCGATGGTATCATATTTTCCATTCGCATAAGACTCAATGGTATTATTCATCGCTGAGGTGACAACATACTTTATCCCTTTTCTCCCCCGAAGCTCCTTTTCATAAAAGCGTTCGATTCCAGAGCGCCCTATATTACCACCAGGCCGATAAAATCTATCTTCATCTATTTCCTCCCTCGACACCTCGTTTAAATAACCAAGAATATTGGCCCCGTTTGAATAGGGATAGCTGCGCATGCTTGTCACTTCTTCATAAAATCCCGGAAAATTATCTAAGTGCAGTGCTATAGTTGTTATTTCATCTAGGGTGAGTTCCTTTAAAAAAGGATAGGCTCTTTGAGTTTGATAATTACTTGTCTTTCTTCCATTACTTTTGTTGAAATAAACACCCTCCCCAACTTTTATTTCTTTAAATCGCTCTCTAACCTCCAGCGGCTTCCAATTAATGAGTTTTCCGAAAGCAACCGTATCCAATTCAGTGATGTTGTCTTCAATAAACATTAAGTTATAATATGTTTTGTTGGAAACGATTTTCCGCCCATTACGATCAAATACAACGGCTCTTGGTGGTAAGATTTCCTTTCGTTTTTCTGCGATTTCTTGAGCCCTTAAGACCCAAGTATCATCAATTACTTGCATATAAAAAAGCCGCGAAGAATAGAGAACGCCCACAATCAATATAAAAAGAATGATAATATATTTTCTGTTTTCGGGCTTCATTCTTCTTTATTTATTACTGCGTTTCACTAATAGTATCTGCAGAAGTATACTCACGAAATATATGAATATAAAAGAAAGGACGACCTTTTGCACGGTATATAAGAAACCATTAAACGAAAAAGCTTCAAGCATAAAAAACCAAAGGTTATGAATTAAAAGAAGTGCTCCAAACGTTGAGAAAAACCATAAATGTCCCATATCAAGGTAGGTAGGTTTTTTTAAGAAATCATAATTCTCACGCGGTGCAAACACCTTAAAAATTACCGGACGACAATAGGCAATTAAAAGTAAAGAGGAGGCATGAAGCCCGTATGTGTTAGAAAAAACATCTACGAAAGTGCCCATCCCAAAAGCAATCATTAAGAGCACAATAATATTCATTTCAAAGGGCAACAGCATAATGTATAAAGGACACATCAATAAGTGTATCCCAAAACCAAATTCTAATTGGTTAAAGATGAAAATTTGAAGAAAAACAAATAACACAAATCTCGCTGTGTTTACTACAATTACGTTCATGTTTATTGTCTTGTATTGTCTTTTTGAAGTTCATTTTCGAGCAAGTGTTGCTCTTTCATTAATAAGTTTTTTATTACATACACACGGTCAAGTCTACGATAATCCTCACTAAAACGGATAACCACCTCCCATAAAGGCTTCCCTTCAACGGGGAGTAATTTCTCCACATAACCAACGAGTAATCCTTTGGGAAAAATCCCCGCTCCGCCTCTAGTAACTACTTTAGAACCCTTTTTGATGCTAAGATCATTTGTTATACCAGTAATTGACCCACGCCTTGGGTCTTTACCATCCCACTTAAGAAAACCATACAACCCAATGGGCAAGACTAAAACATCAATATTAATATCTTTTGTCAACACGGATTTTACCACGGAATAGTGAGCACTTGTATTATGCACGACACCTATAACGCCTTTCTGTGAAAACACCCCCATTCCGCGTTCAATTCCTTGAAGCTCTCCAGCGTCAAGGGTAAAATAGTTATTTAGTTTACTTGTGTTTGAATTGGTGATTAAGCAAGAAATAAAATCATATTGTTGTTCGTAAATGGTATCGGCAACGTGAAATTTATACCGATTAACTTGATATAAATTGTTAAGACTTTGTTTTCGAAGTCGAACATTTTCATCTTGCAGTTTTTTATTTGAGTTTTCCAACTCAAAATGTTTCATAATCGAATACCGAAACCCAAAAAACTTCCCCCCGACAAAAGAAGCACTTGTTAGGTATTGGCTATTGGGAAAGCTTAAATATTGCACATAGGTACTTATCGCAAAAATTTGTAAGCCTATAAAAACTAAGAAAACGCGAAAGCGCCTAAAAAAGGCAATGAGTTGTTGCATGTACAAAAATAGAAAAGTAAGCGGAATTAAGAGCGGTAAAGGATAGAAATATAAGCCCTTTTAGTCTCTGATAAGGAATTGGTACCTCGAAATATTTTTGAGAGCAATACTTGTGCCTCTTGCAACGGCCCTTAGCGGATCTTCTGCAATATGAACGGGTAGCTTTGTCCTGGCAGAGATACGTTTGTCCAAACCCCTAAGCATTGATCCTCCCCCCGCTAAATAAATTCCTGTTTTGTAGATGTCTGCGGA
>CAMCQW010000050.1 GCA_945877045.1 Chryseobacterium gleum | reverse complement strand
GCTGAATATAAAAAAGCCAGTGATAAAAATTAATGATCCTTTTTCCTTCTCTTACGCTGCTATCGATGAATCAATATTTTTCCTTTCTAAATTTATAGTGGAAAGATGAAACTTTGTATAGCGGAAAAGCCAAGTGTAGCGAGAGACTTAGCGGAGATTTTAGGTGCAAAAAACAAACACGACGGATATTTAGAAGGGAATGGCTATTGCGTAACATGGGTGTTTGGTCATTTATGTTCCCTTAAAGATCCCGAAGATTATAACGCAAATTGGAAATATTGGAAACTAGAAGATTTACCCATTATTCCACCTCAATTTGGCATCAAACTAAAAAACGATCAGGGAGCCCAAAAGCAATTTAAAATAATTGAAAAATTAGTTTCCCAAGCGGAAGAGATCATTAATTGTGGGGATGCCGGGCAAGAAGGAGAATTAATTCAGCGATGGGTACTCATTAAAGCAAAATGCAAAGTGCCTGTTAAAAGACTTTGGATTTCTTCCTTGACGGAAGAAGCAATTAAAGCCGGCTTTAATAAGCTGAAAGATTCCAAGGATTTTGATAATTTATTTGCTGCAGGAAACTCACGCGCGGTTGGAGACTGGATGTTAGGAATTAATGGAACAAGGCTCTATACCAAAAAATACGGTAAAAATAAATTAGTGCTGTCTGTTGGTCGTGTTCAAACACCTACTTTGGCAATGATTGTGAATCGCCAAAAGGAAATCAATGCCTTTACAACCGAAGAATACTGGGAATTAAAAACAATCTATCGCGAAACTGAATTTTTATGTCAAATTGAACGACTAAAATCAGAGGCTAAAGCCCAAAAAGGACTCGATTACCTTCTCAATAAATCCTTTGAAATAACTTCTTTCGAACAAAAAGAAGCGAAAGAAGGAAATCCACGCTTATATGATTTGACATCCTTACAAGTAGATGGTAACAAACGATTTGGTTTCGGTGCTGAACAGACACTTAACCTTATTCAAAGTTTATACGAGAAAAAATTAGTGACTTATCCACGTGTTGACACCTCCTACTTATCGGAAGATTTACATCCAAAAATACCCGGTATTTTAGGGAATTTAAAAGATTACAAACGATTTACAGATCTTGTTTTAAGTAAATCCATTCCAAAATCTAAAACGATTTTCGACGATAAAAAAATCACCGACCACCATGCCATTATTCCTACTGGAATTGTCCCATCGGGAATTTCCCAAGACGAGCAAAAAATTTATGACTTAATCTGTCGGCGCTTTATTGCTGTTTTTTATCCTGAATGTAAAGTTTCTAATACAACGGTACTAGGGAAAGTGGATAATTTGATTTTTAAAGCAACGGGCAAACAAATCATTTCATTAGGTTGGCGGGAAGTATATGAGGATTTAAAAGAAGATAAAGCGGAGGATGTCGAAGCTATTGAGTCGAAAAAAGAACTCAAAGAAGCGGAAGAAAAAACACTCCCAATTTTTGTCAAAGGAGAAAGTGGCCCTCATGAACCAGTTATTCATAAAGGAAAAACAAGTCCACCAAAATATTATACAGAAGCCACATTACTTCGAGCTATGGAAACAGCAGGAAAGTTTGTTGAGGACGAAGAAATGCGTGAGCTCATGAAAGAGAATGGTATTGGCAGGCCATCAACGCGTGCCAACATTATTGAAACACTTTTCAAACGAAAATACATTGAAAAGAAGAAAAAGAATCTGGTAGCTACAGACACCGGAATGTCATTAATTGATGTTATAAAAAGTGATCTTTTAAAAAGCCCTGAGCTTACTGGGCAATGGGAGCACAAACTCCGTTTAATTGAAAAAGGGACGTATGATCCACAAACATTTAAGGATGAACTATTTAAAATGGTACGAGAATTAAGTGATGAAGTGATTTTCAATTGAAAAAAAAATATTATTTTAGCTAAAAATAACCAACTATGAAAACTCAACTCTTTAAATTATCATTTTTACTATTTGTGATTTATTCCTTAACCGCTTGTAATAACGAAAAACCAGCAGAAGTTGACAAAGCAAACATGGAAGAAACGAAACGATTAGAAGACGAGCGAAAGCGTATTGAAGAAGAAAAACTAGCCATGGATGCTGAAAAAAAAGCTATGGAAGAAACGAAAGAAAAGGATCGAGTTATAGCAATAGAAAAATTAGAGAAAATATTTCAAAATGTATCCTATGTATACGTTAGTGCAAGTAAATCATATTTTCATGATGCACCCGATTTTTCTACCAAACGAAAAGCTTATTTAGTTAAATACGATGAAGCGAGTCTTTTAAGAACGCGTAATGGATTTGGATACGTTGAATATTACAATTACGATACCGATAAAACCACTAGTGGTTGGATGAGTTTAACAGATCTTGAGGGAACTGAGCGAGGTGATTAATTTTACCAATACGTTATTGATCAACTAACAACCACTTCTTTTCTTACAACTTTTTAATTTTCAACACCTGTTTTTTCAAGGTGCTTGATTACTTTAGGCTAAGTAAGTACTTTCCATTTACTAGTGAAAAAATATATTATTGTATCTAAAAATAACCAACTATGAAAACCCAACTCTTTAAATTATCTCTTTCACTTTTTATGATTTATTCCTTAACAGCTTGTAATAACGAAAAACCAGCTGAGGATAACAAAGCAAACTTGGAAGAAACGAAACGATTAGATGACGAACGAAAGCGTATTGAAGAAGAAAAACTAGCCATGGATGCTGAAAAAAAAGCCATGGAAGAAACGAAAGAAAAAGATCGACTTATAGCAGTAGAAAAATTAGAAAAAAAATTCCAAAATATTTCAGTTGTAATCGTTACTACAAGCAAATCATATTTTCATGACTCACCCGATTTTTCTACCAAACGAAAAGCTTATTTAGTTAGATCCAATATGGCGAATCTTTTGAGAACGCGAAATGGATTTGGATACGTGGAATATTACAATTACGAAACCGATAAAACGACCAGTGGTTGGATTAGTTTAACTGATCTAGCTGAAGAGGGAAGTGATCATGGGTACTGATTAATTTTACCTATACGCATTGATCAACAAACAACCATTTATTTTCTTACAACTTTTGTATTTTCAATACCTGCTTTTTCAAGGTACTTGATTCCTTAATAAGTAGAATGTATTGTCCAGTTACTAATTGACCTAAGGGCAGTTGAATCGAGTGTTTTCCAGTAGCTAAATTCCCCGTTGATTTTGTATACACTAAGCGTCCAGACATATCCAAAATTTCAATAAGCATGTTTTGTGGGTTATCTATTTCGAAATCGAGTACACAAGATTCGTTAAACGGATTAGGTGAAACGTTTAGTTGAAAAAGACCTCCTGTCACATCATCCAATCCTGCATCATCAGCAAAAGAGGTAAAATAAGCCGTGTCTGAACAATTGGCATTCGATGCCACCAACATTACATTATACGTGCCAGGACTTGTATATAGATTGGAAGGTGTAGCAAGATTTGAAAAAGTAGCGTTACCAAAATCCCAAGCATAATTTGTAGCATTAAAAGAAGTATTGCTAATGGTTGAATACGTCATGCCAACTGTGTTGCCCGTAAAAACAGCATCAACAGAATCCATCGCAGCTATTACCGGAACACGTGGACTTATACAGGCATCTTTTTGAATTTCCCAATCATAAAAATAATAGTAATAAGTTGCCCCGGCCGAAGAACCGGTAATTTGAAGCATTCCAGGAATACTATATGGGTAAACGACCCCAGCACTATTTCTAACTAAATTCATCTGAGAACCTCCCATTCGGTAACCGTTTCCTGGCGGAACGTGAAAATTTAAGGCCACCCTTGAAGCACCTGCTGGAATATTCACAAAGCGCGTGTCTAATTGATTCCCTGACACATCCCATAATGTAATGGTTCGATCTCCTGCTCCAGTTGCACTTACCCAAGCAGAGATGATTGTTAATGGTTGTTGTACATTAAATGTTAAGTACTGAGTCGAAGCATTATTATGATTGGCACTTGTTCCGATAGCATTTGTTAGAGGACCAACATAAGACAAGGGTTGAGGCTCATTATTTTCCACCCAAAAAGTATCTGTTAAGGCCAAATAGGTTGAATAGGTGTTACCAAACCAAAGTGGTGTAGCAGAAAATTCATCCGAATACCCAATTACATTTCCGAATGCACTTGCCGTTATAGTTACTGAATCTGCTTGACAAATTGCCAAATCAGAGGCGATTGGACTAACTGGCCTCGAGACATTGATATAACTCGGTTTAATTAAGGTGTCTTGACCTTGTGCATTACTAGCAATTAATTGAACAGTATAAATGCCATTTTGTGTGTAAACATGTGTTGGAGATTGAATATTTGAAGTGGATCCATCACCAAAATCCCATTGCCAAGAAATAGGACCATTCGTAGAAACATCAATAAAATTGATAACGCCGTCACAAGTGCTTTGCGTGGTTGAATAAAAATCAACAAGAGGAGGTGTACTTGGTAAATTACACGACCATGTCATCACAAAACCTGGATTATTAAGATAGGTATCACTAAAAAACTTTAAAGTCACTGCGCCATATAAGCTCGTGATGGTTCCACCATTTGGCAACGTTGTTCCAGTGTACTGACCAATTAAGGGACTATTCACTGAGTTTCCATTATAAATATACAAATAGTCGTAATTTATTTCCAAGTCGAAACTGCTGAAATTTAGCGTAATCGTTGAGGCACCAGCCGGCGCTATGGTAATCGTACTTGTAATATTATCTTGATAATTATTAGCTAGACCTCCTGGATCAAATAAAGAGCCCGCGCAGGTGGTTTGAGTCTGATTTACCCCATTCGGATTCATAGTAATAGCACATGGTAAGTTTGGATCAACAACGATATAATTGATTAAGGTTTCTGTATCGGAACCGCACGCACCACCTGAGGCAGTCAAGCTAACTGTATATGAACCTGGATTCATATAAGTATGCGAAGGATTCAAAGCAGTCGACGTTCCACCATCACCAAAATTCCAAAGGAAAGAACCACTATTTGTACTTGCATTAGCGAATGTAACCAACGCTGGAGATTGGCAATACGTTTGAAAAGTAGTGGAAAAACCGGCTGTAACAGTATAAGAAAAGACAGCGCCAACACCTACTGCATGCCATGCATTTGTTGTAGCAATTACCTCAGGTGTACAAGGTCCGTATAAATCAATAGCGGATTGAATGGCATAAAATCGAGCATCTTGATGATCCACATTAGGAGTTAAATAAACGGTCAAGTTTCTAAAGGCTATTTTTGATGCATTCGTAATGCCTAAACCTGTAACGTTGAATGCATTCCCAATATCGTTGGTTCCAGTTCCACCGACAGTAAGTCTATAATACCAATGGTTCTGAACACCCGAATTCGTGTGTACTCCCCCATTGTCTTGCGTTCCTGTATAATAATTTGTTCCTAAATACGTATCTGGATCTTGGAATGCATTGGGATTACTCATACTTCTTATTCCTAATCCATTGGGCGTAGCATCTTCGCCCATACTCCAATTAAGGGTATTATTATTCGCAAATGACGAAACCGAAATACCAAAAATATCTGAGAAGGATTCATTTAGCGCCCCCGATTCGTTCGCATAAACTAAACCTGCCGAATTAGAGGTAAGTCCGTGGGTAATTTCATGCCCTGTGATGTCTAAATCAGTTAGCGGCGTGAAGGTAGTACCGTTTCCATCACCATAGGTCATTCGTTGGCCATCCCAAAATGCATTATTGTATCCTGTATTGTAATGCACATAACTTTTTAACATAAATCCATTTCCATCGATACTGTTTCGATTATGTACTTGATCAAAATAATCATAGGTCATTTCTGCACCCCAATGGGCATCGGTGGCATATTGATCCAACGATGCGTTTACGTTGTTCCAATTATTATCTGAATCGATAAAATCAACCGCAGCACCATAATTCGAAGTGTTATTAAGATCATAGGTTTGAATGCCATTTCCCCTTCCAGTTTCTCGAAGTCTAAATTGATTATTGAAATAATCCGCCATCATGGCACGATTTCCAGAATATACCGTTACCGCATTCCCCAAGCTATCCGCTGTGTGAATTTGATCGGTTGAATAAACCACCAGCCCAGTATGCGCATCAACATAAATATTTTGACGACTAAGCGGTTGACTAGCATATACATCCATTTTGTAGGCCAATTGAAATTCTGCCCGTGTATAATCTCCTTGAGTTGCCACCCAAACTAGCGCAGGTTTTGGGTAATAACTTGCTTCAGCATTCTGAGTTTCATATTTCAACAAAGCTTCCTCCATTGGGACATCCCATTTGTAAGTAGAAGCATTGACAGCGTTAATGGCTGATTGAACCGCAACAGATGCTTCAATTGAAGGACTAGCACTTTGATCAATATTCGTATAAAACGCCCCGTTAATTGAGGATAATTTACCAGCAATAAAGTGTGCTTTATAAATCCCGAACTCAACTGGACTTCCTTTATAATATTGCTGAAAGGAGAGGTGTTTTTGTTCTTTATTATCGGATTCAGCTTTCACTAATTCGAAGCTATAATCTGTAGATAAATTAAATAGTTTGCTTAAAAAATCAACTATTTGCCCCTCATTTATTGATAATTCACCACTAAATTGAATATAATCTGGCACCCTATTTTCTCCTTTCAACCTTAATACAGTTGCATAGGGATACTTTTGAGAGGCTTCATTGCCATAAAAAACTTGTTGGGCAGAACAGGGGGAAGTAACTTGTAATGCAGCGAATAATAAAGAGAGAATAATTGTAAATTTCATAGTAGAATTCTAAGTTTCAAAAATACAACAAATAGAATAAAATACTATTAATATAAGATTACATTTTTTCAGGGGCATCAATACCCAACAAAGCCAATCCACTTTTTATAACCTTGGCCACATTTGCGCATAGCAACAAGCGGCCGACCTTAGCATCCTCATTTGCTTCAATTAAGATTGGAATTGTTTGATAAAAATGACTGAATTGCTTTACTAATTCGTACAAATAATTGGCTAATAATGCGGGAGAATAATTGGCTGCGGCATCTTTGATAATCGATGGATATAAAGCCAAGCATTTAACTAATTCCTTTTCTTCCGCTTGCAATTGAAATGAATTTTTTAGCACGTAATTTTCTAGTTTTCCTTTCTTCAACAAAGAACAAATTCGAGCATGCGCATATTGTATAAAAGGACCGGTATTCCCGGTAAGGTCAACCGACTCTTCAGGATTAAATAACATACGTTTTTTTGGATCGACCTTCAGCAAATAATACTTCA
The DNA here is from genome assembly GCA_945877045.1 of Chryseobacterium gleum. GTDB lineage: Bacteria > Bacteroidota > Bacteroidia > Flavobacteriales_D > Crocinitomicaceae > UBA952. The sequence goes on along the minus strand of CAMCQW010000050.1, from coordinate 3,071 downwards.
GTCCTCCCATTCCAATCTGTGCATACAATTGGGCACGTGAATTTTCAGTCATTCCTTCTAAATGACCTCTTTCTTTGGTTATTTCCGTCGCTTTATCAATAACCTCTTGCATCAAATCATCCGCATCCACGATTGTACCTTCCCGAGATTTCATTTTACCACTCGGTAAATCTACCATACCATAGGATAGGTGAAAACAATTTTTAGCCCAAGCGTACCCTAATTTATGAAGAATTAAAAACAAGACTTTAAAATGATAATCTTGCTCATTTCCAACGGTATATACCATGCCATCTAAGGAAGGGTAATCAGAAAAACGATCAATAGCGGTGCCAATATCTTGGGTAATATAAACCGCTGTTCCATCAGATCGCAACACTATTTTTTCATCCAAGCCTTCAGCGGTAAGGTCAATCCAAACGGAACCATCGTCTTTTTTAAAAAATACACCTGAGCGCAAGCCCTCCACGATAAGATCCTTTCCTAGTAAATAGGTTTCTGATTCGTAATACAATTTATCAAAATCAACCCCCATTTTTTGGTACGTAAGCTCAAAACCAGCGTAAACCCAATTATTCATGGTCGTCCAAAGCAAATAGGTTTGAGGATCACGGGCCTCCCATTTCACTAACATGTCTTTCGCTTCGCGCAACAAAGTCGTTTCGTTTTTCGCTAAATCCTTAATTTTATCTTGAATCGCTTGCTGCGCCTTCTCCTCTTTTCCAAGTAATGCTTCTTGAAATTTCTTATAAGTTTCGACAACAGCACTAGAGAAGCCATCAAACTCACCATTTCCCCATTGGGAAATAATCTCATTGGCTTCCGCATTGAAGCGTTTATCAAATTCAACGTAATATTTCCCAACTAACTTATCGCCTTTTAATCCTGTATTAGCAGGAGTTTCACGCTCCCCTTTTGCATTTAAAGGTGAAAATTTCTCCCAAGCTAACATACTTTTACAAATATGAATGCCACGATCATTTATCACCTGTGTTTTAATGACTTCATGGCCAGCAGCTTTTAATATTTCAGCTAAAGAATACCCTAAAAAGATATTTCGCAAATGCCCTAAATGAAGCGGTTTATTAGTGTTTGGGGAAGAATATTCCACCATAATCATTGGCTGACTATTTTGCGGAGCCATACCGAAAGTAGGATTCTCATTAATGGAAAGAAACGAATTAAACCAATACGCATCAGAAAAAGACAAATTCAAAAAACCATTGATTACTTCGAATGAATCCAGCTCTTGAGAATGTTCGGAAATGAAAGTTCCAATTTTCTCTCCCGCAAGTTGCGGCGATGTTTGCATTAATTTTGCAAATGGAAAAACAACGAGTGTGAGGTCCCCTTTTACATCTTTTCGAGTGGCTTGAAATTGAATCGACGTGTCCGAAATTTGAGTATTGAAGAGCTCTACGGAATTAACCAGTAATAATTCCTTGATTTTATTTTCCATTTTTTGCTTTTTCAAGGACTTTCACCATGTTTTGTATTAACTCAAAAGCGACTTCCGCCATTTTATTTTTTTTATCATCCAGACAAGGATTAACTTCCACTAATTCAAATGCGGCAATGTTTGGTAATTGGATCATTTCAGTTAAAAGACAATTAGCCTCTTGTATGCTTAATCCATTTGGGACAGGGGTACCAGTACCAAGACTTGTTTCGGAAGGATCCATAGAATCGACGTCAAAAGAAACATAAACGATATCACAACTTGAAAATTTAGCTTTGAGTTCAAGTATTAAATTATTGATTCCCATTGAACGTAATTCAGCCACCGTATAATTTTTCATCCCTAATTCCTCCATCAAAAAATCCTCTTGAGATTCTGTATCACGCACCCCAATAAAAACTAAATCTTCCGGAAGAATGGCTGTACTTTTTAGCGAATTCCATTGCGTTGCCGTTGTAGCATCCACTTCATTTTCTTTACAGGCCAAATTATCTACTCCTAAAGCTGTGGCCAAAGGCATCCCATGCAAATTTCCGGAAGGAGTTGTATAAGGAGTATGCATATCGGCATGCGCATCAATCCACAAAACACCTATCTTTTTGCCGGGATAGGCCTTTTTGAGACCGGATATTGTTCCACCCGCGGATCCATGATCACCAGAAATAATAAATGGGAATTTCTTTAACGAATATTGAGTTTGAATTTCTTTTTCCACCAATCCAAAAACCGTCAACATTCCATCAATTCGCTTCGCTTTTCGATAGGGCGAATCAATATCTAATAAATAATTACAATCACTAAGAATAATTGGTGGAAAATCAGAGAAAAAAGAACTGTTTTGGTCCCTTGCAACAGAAACAATCGCCGCAGGACCAAGTGAAGCACCTCGGGTACCGGCTCCAATTTCTGATGGATTAAATATAAATTGAATTTCTAAAGACATAAAGTATTGCTTTTCATAGCGCCGTAAAGTTACTGATTTTACAATAAAGAAAACAGAAATTGAACCCTAGTATCAACTACTTTTAACTACATTTGTATTTAATTTCAAAAACTAAGATGGGGATGTAGCCCATCCGCCTAGGCGGAGGCTAGAGTTTGATAATTGACATGGGGATGTAGCTCATCCGCCTTGGCGGAGGCTAGAGTTTGATAATTGACATGGGGATGTAGCTCAGTTGGCTAGAGTGCTTGACTGGCAGTCAAGAGGTCGTCGGTTCGAGCCCGATCTTCTCCACGGTTAAAAAAAAGAGGTTTATGACCTCTTTTTTTATTCAAAATGTTTTGGGTGAGAAGTAGGATGCCGATTTATATTTTCAAGAGAAGAAATATCGTAGAAAATAATTATCGGTAAGCCCGATCTTCTCCACGCTAAAAAAAGAGGTTTATGACCTCTTTTTTTATTCAAAATGTTTTGGGCGAGAAGTAGGATGCCGATTTATATTTTCAAGAGAAGAATGATCGTAGAAAATAATTATCGGTAAGCCCGATCTTCTCCACGGTTAAAAAAAAGAGGTTTATGACCTCTTTTTTTATTCAAAATGTTTTGGGTGAGAAGTAGGATGCCGATTTATATTTTCAAGAGAAGAAATATCGTAGAAAATAATTATCG
>CAMCQW010000049.1 GCA_945877045.1 Chryseobacterium gleum | reverse complement strand
CCTTTTGGTTTGGCGCTGGAATACGATGATGCTGGGGTGTTAAAATCGAAAACGACCCACAAAATGATCCTGAATGGTGGTCATGAGCATTCTTCAAGAGAAGGATTGTATGAAGACTATCATCACAATGGCAAACTCAAAACTAAAGGGAACTACAAGGAAGGAGATCCAGATGGAAATTGGATAATCTATAATTTTTTAGGTAAAAAAATTGAAGAGCAATATTACCAACGCAACATGAAAGTAGGCACGTGGAAAGGCTGGCACGACAACGGAAAGGACCGTTTTAAATACGTTTACGACACCCTTTCGAATTTCATTTTTCACGCCAATAAAAAAGAATGGAACGAAGCTGGTTTACTTGTTTTTGAACGTTTCATCGACCGAAAAGGATCGGGGTTTGAGAAAAAATGGGATGATAAGGGCACCTTGATGCAGCACCTTGAATTAGTTTACAACACGAAAGAACAAGGCTCAGAAAAAAATTGGTATCCTAACGGTCAATTGAAATCGTATTTGAATAATCAGAGAAATGAAGATACGACTTACGTGAGCTATTTTAAAGATGGGAAAATGGAGGAAATCCATTTGAAAACCAAAGTCGAGTTGGACCAAATAATTTCTACTAAAAAATGGAACGAAAAAGGAGCTTTAATTTCAGCGGTAAACAAGAAATCACGTCCAGAAAATGAGTTTATTGAATTGTATGAATTTTGGGAAACAGGGAAAACAAAATCACACATTAACCAATTGAATGAAACAAGATTGGAAGAAAATTATTTTCAGAATGGAAGTTTGAAATCTGGCGTTCGCTTTTTAAATTCAAAACTAGATGGCAAAACCCAACATTTTGACAGTTTAGGGAACTTGATATTAGAATATAATTACACCAATAATCTTCGAAATGGCTGGTGCAAACGCTTCGATAAAACGGGTAAGTTGCTTTTTGCGCAATACTACGAAAACGGTTGTCCGAAAAAGATGACGGGTGAATTACCTGCCAAAAAACGAAACTTCAAAGAACTTTCAAATGACGAAAGAGAATTGTTTATCAGCTTTATTTACAACAACTTAAGTCAATATGTTTCGCCAAATGAAACACAGTTATACTACACGAAAAAACAGTTGGATTCTATAGCAAGCTATTACCTATATTTATTTGACACCTGGTCAAAATATGCTCCTTTTCCTTTTCCTGGACATCAAATCACAGGTCAAGTAATCAGTTTTCGGTTGCCAGCAGTTTATTTAACGGGGCTCGTAAAAGGCGATACGACTGATAAATATGTAAAGGAGGTTGTTACAGCCTTTGAAAAAAATGGCTGGCGTACCACTCAATTAAAATCAGAAAGTGGCTACTACAATTGGGATTTAAAAGTAGAAGGATTTTATACCCAAAAGTTTATTCAAAAAAACTTTCCTTTACTTCAATCCTTTATTTACATTTCACCTCAATCAAAAAATGTCGAGCCATTAGAAACGTTTAATAAAGTGAATCGTTCGCGTCCGCTAAGCATTTTCCTATATTCAGATTGTATTGCGATTGCCTCCTCTAGTTCTTATGAAAGAACGTTTCAATTTTTAATTTACTCCGATGGCGAAGTGGATTTATTGAACGGATTTTCGTGGGAAGATATCAACGAAATCAACGATTTTTCAAGAGAATTGCCCTATGATTAAAATCAAATATTGCCTGCTATTCCTGATTTTAGCCTAGTTTTTTTTTTTTAGCAAAAGCCGACTTGCGTCCTTGAAAATGATGTAAAACTAAAACGAGAATGACGCTTTTAGCCCTGAGTTTATCGAAGGGTCGCTCTCATTCTCGATTTGTTTTTTTTGTGACTCCCTCAGGATTATGCTGCGCATGTTCCCAGCGCATTGGGCATTCCAAGCATAGAACCCAAACTGCTTTGCGGTTTTTGGGTTTTTTATTCGGGATTATGCTGCGCATGTTCCCAGCGCATTGGGCATTCCAAGCATAGCGCCCGTCAATGCGCTGCCGTTTTTGTTTTTTTTTATTCGGGATTATGCTGCGCATGTTCCCAGCGCATTGGACATTCCAAGCATAGAACCCCAACTGCTATTGCAGTTGTAGGGTTTTTTATTCGGGATTATGCTGCGCATGTTCCCAGCGCATTGGACATTCCAAGCATAGAACCCCAACTGCTATCGCAGTTGTAGGGTTTTTCATTTTCCGTCGCTTATCAAAATGCATTTTGAACGCGCTGTAAAATGAAAAACCCCGACTTATTTAAGTCGGGGTTCTTTTTGTGACCCCGGAGGGATTCTAACCCCCAACCCTCAGAGCCGAAATCTGATGCGCTATACAGTTGCGCCACGGAGCCGATTTGAGATTGCAAATGTAGTGCGAACGAACGAATATTACAAGGCGGGCGATTAAGCAATATAAATCTTGCTTAAAAAATTTAATTGCCTTAACTTTATTGCCAAATCACCTTGCTATGAAATTATTTTTACTTGGATTTACCTTTTTATTATCGATTTTTGGAACTTATTCTCAAGGGACTAACTGGTCATCATTTATTGATTCTATTCCTACGCTTTCTTCCCCCAGGGCCTTTGACTTAAATCAAGATGGGATAAAAGACATTGTTTATGGTGGTGGAACTGATGGTGTTGCCAGTAACAATGGTATCATGGCTATTAATGGAGCGAATGGAAGTTTGCTTTGGAAAAGACCTTCTAGAAATGAAGTTTTTGGCAGCGCTATTTTTATGGACATTACAAATGATGGGATTCGCGATGTTTTTATTTCGGGACGGCAAGCACAACTGCTAGCGATTAATGGAGCAACAGGCGCCTTGTTATGGGATTACTTTCCTTACAATGTAAATCCAGGGGACAGTGGCTTATATAATTTTTATAACCCTCAATTTATAGATGATGTAACCGGTGATAACAAGCCGGATTTATTAGTCGCAAATGGTGGGGATCACACTGCTCCTGAATGGGAAACCAACAGACCTCCTGGTCATTTAATGGTAATTAACTCAATGAATGGCCAATTAATATCAAAAGCCGTTGTGCCTGATAGTGCAGAAACATATTGTTCAGCGATTGTTGCTGACATACAAAACGACGGCGTTAAGTGGGTGTTATATGGTACAGGCGGGGAAACCTTAGGCGGTTCGTTTTGGGCCTGCCCTTTAGCCAGTTTATTACTGAATTCACTGGCGCCTTCTATCGCATTAGCAACAGATCCACAAAAAGGATTTATAGCGCCAGCCGCCATGTATAAAACATTGGCTAATCAATATGACATTGTCATACAATCTTTTTCTGGCAAGGTAACTAAAATTAAAGGCGCTAATTTTTCCACCACATGGACCTATGATTTACCTGGCACTCAAAGTAGTGCAGAACCTGTTTTAGGAAATTTTACAGGCAATATTTCACCAGATGTGTTTTTGGTTCTTTTTAAGGGTGTAGCACCGTCCTATACTGATTATTACCAGGTAATGCTCGATGGACAGAGTGGATTAGAAATATTTAAAGATAGTTTAGGGTCGATGCATTATGCCTCTGCCAACGCGGTTGATTTAAACAATGATGGGCGAGACGAAGCTATTATTTCTCTTAATTATTTTGAGAATGGCCATTATAAAAACAGAATTCAGCAAATAGATTTTCAAAACAATACCATTCAACAAATTAGTGCAACACAGACAGGCGTAAATATAGGTTCTACCCCATTAATTACCGATTTAGACAATGATAATTTATTGGATATTGTATACTTAGTTAAGCGAGACAGTATCAATCCAGTTGGATGGAAAGGAGTCTACACAAAAAGATACGAAACTAGTTCGATCACACCAAATGCTGGAATTGCGTGGGGGAGTTATTTAGGTAGTCTAAATGATGGTGTTTATACTTATGACCCTATACTTTGTGGGCCAGGCAGCGTAATTTCATCCGTTGCCGTTGTACAGCCTTCTTGCAATGGTCTTGCTGACGGATCCATAACTCCAACTGTAGTTGCTGGAAATGGCCCCTACACGTATGTTTGGACGAATGGCCCAACAACGGCACAATTAAACAATGTTGGAGCAGGTTCATACACTATTCAAATCACAGACGCCCTAGGTTGTTATGAAGTGTACACGGCCATGGTTTCTGATCCGTTTATTATTTCATTTGGAGGTATTGCCGCACCTACTTGTCCGGGGGGACTGAATGGAATGGCGACCTTAAATTCTTCAGGATGTCCTTGTATGTTTAGCACCTGTACTTTTCTATGGGAAAATGGCATAACAACCAAGCCCAACAGCACCTTAGCGGAAGGATGGAATTCTGTATTCATCACCCATCCAAATGGTTGTGTTGTTTTAGATTCGGTATACGTGCCTTTAAGTGCCCCTCTTTATGATTCGACATTAATAGTTAATGTAAGTTGCGCAGGATTCGTTGATGGTAGCATCACTGTTTTGTCAAGCGCTCCTCCCTCCGTTTTATATACTTGGTCAACAGGGGCGAATAGCAATTCAATTAATAGTGTAGCAGCTGGAAATTACCAAGTTATCATAACAGATGCTCGACCTTGTACCGACACTGCCATCTTTACAATATTAGAGCCGGCAATCCTCACCGCTCAAGTTGTTACGCAAAATGTGGATTGTTATGGGAATTCGTCCGGTTCATTAGAGATTCTCCCAAACGGTGGAAATGGCTATTACACCTATTTTTTCAACACGATTCCTTCTTCATCTGCTAATTTCGCTCAATTAGCGGCAGGGCAATATATCGTGTCGGTGAGTGATACCTTAGGATGTACCTCCGTAATACAAAATATTACTATTTCGCAACCACAACAATTGATCTTGAGTTTAAGTTCTACTCCTGAAAGCGCCGCAAACGCAATTGATGGAAGCGCTAGCGCAGTTGTATCTGGTGGGACGGCGCCTTACATTATTGAGTGGAACAATCAAGCAGTCGGGACACCAATTGTTTATTTAACACAAGGGTGGTACATTGCCAATATTATAGATTCTAATGGCTGCACAACAACCGACTCTGTATTTGTTGGTGTTGCGGATCTCAATTCCTTAACTACCGACCAACTTTTCGTGTATCCGAATCCATCAAAAGACCAAATAAACTTTCCATATGAAGTGGAGAGCGTTTCAATTTATGATCAATCGGGCGCATTAATCCTTAAGGAGAAAAATAAATCACAAATCAATACATCCCAACTAGCAAACGGTGTTTATTCTGTACACATCGGTATTCATGGAGATTCATCCGTTATACGCTTAATTGTTTTGAATGAATAGGTTTTTCTATTTTATTTCTTTAGCCATAATATTCGTATTGTTCAACGGGTGTGCTAATAAAAACCCGCGTGAAAAAATTGGTAAAGGAAATGTACGTTATGGCGATACGCTTTCTTTTTTTACGCAAGATGTTATCGGGGATCTATTCCCCTTGTTCTCGACCGATATTTATAGCCATCGTGTTAGTTCACAGGTATTCGAAACCCTATTAAAATTAGACCCTACTAGCAGTAAGGTAGCAAGCAACCTTGTAAATAAAGTAAGGACCAGTAAGGATAATAAAAAACTTACGCTATTTCTCCGAGATGATGTCTTTTTTCATGAGGACCCTTGTTTTCAATCACAAGCAAATAAATTGACCGCATTTGACGTGAAATTTTCCTTAGATTTTGCTTGTTCTAACGATCCCCTTAATAATAGCGGTCAAATACTTTGCGAAAAAATTGTGGGTGGAGAAGAATACTATCGTTCGAACAAGAATAAAGAGGAAAAAGGTGTTTCAGGAATAAAGGTGATAAATGATTATTGTATAGAAATAACATTAAAGGAACCTTATGTCAATTTTCAGAAACTACTAACCAGCAGTATTTATGGTATCTTTTCAAAAGTCGCCTATTCATTTTACGGAAAGGATATTGTGAAGCACCCAATTGGCAGCGGACCTTTTATTTTTGGGGAAAGAACCGCTGAAAATTTACTTCTTAAATTTAATCCCAACTATTGGAAAAAGGATGTTTATGGTAACCAATTGCCGTATTTAAATGCCATTATCGTTAAGCGTGGGAAAAACAAAAAGATAGAATTCAAACACTTCAGACAAAGAAAGATAGATGTTGTTTTTGAAGTTCCTTCAGAATCATTAAGTGATCTTTTAGGAACTATTCAAGACGCACAAAATGGCGGCACAATTACGCATCGTGTATTGGTCGCTCCTGGCACTCGAGTTTCCAGCATCGCATTTAACCTCAAGAAAGGCCCGTTTACCAACCCCAAACTCAGGAGAGCATTTGACTACATTATCAACCGCGTTGAGTTGTGTAATCGTGTGCTAAACGGAGATGGTGCTCCTGCACAAAAAGGATTTGCTCCTCAATCCAACTATTATAATAACCAAAACATTCGTGATAGAGAATATAATGTTTCAGAGGCAAAGAAACTTTTGGCTTCATCGGGTATCTATGATGACCCCGCTTTTGGCACAATGAAATTATTCGTTGCAGGAAAGAAAGAAAGTAATGTCTATAAATGGTGTTCCTATATTGCCGAAGAGTTAAAAATTCATTTAGGAATTAACACGGAAATTATTTCAGGTTCATTTTCTGACCGAGAGAAAGCCATTGCAAATAATGAAGTAGATGCTTGGAATGTTGGGTGGGTGGCAGATTACCCAGACCCCGAAGGATATTTCAGTCTTTTTTATGTCAAAGATAAAGCTTCGCCATTACTACTAAATCTTTTCCCAATGCTCTCCTCCGAAGAATATAACCAATATTATTATCTAGCAACCATTGAAAAGAACAATGAAAAAAGAAATTTACTTTTCAATAAATGCGATTCCATAATAAAAAGCGAGGCCATAATATTGCCGATATTAATTGACGATTTTGTCGCCATAATTAATTTAAGAGTCCGAAATTTTAAATTAAGTCCATTGGGACTAGTTGATTTTTCGAGTGTTTACATTAAAGAATTGAAGTAATCACTTTATTGAGTCATTCACCCACTGCCTGCCCCAATTATCAATTTCATCTTGGTTCCACAAAGCAGGGTAGAAAATTCTTTTCTGAAAACGTGGCGGTAAGTATTTTTGCCAATTCGTGCCTCCCGTTGCGGCAACATCGTTTTTGTCTTTGTTGAGGTATCGAACCGCCGATTTATAATGAGCCAAGGGCCAATCTACATTTACATTAAGGTCGTTCGTGCGTAGCGCATTGATTGCCTCTGGCTTCGCTTTTTCTTCTTCCGTCAATCGTGAATAGACTTGCCACAAATTATTGTTGGTACAATAGGTCGCTAATTCTATAAATCGTGCTTTATACTTCCCCTCAAATTGTGTTAGGGTAAGTGTTTTTTTACCGGTCAACTCTTCGGTAGCGCCTTCTTTCCAATAGATATGCTCAAAAAGCTTCGCTACATCTTTTTCGTTTTTTAATGATTCCCGCTTACTTTTATCTACTAAATTTATTAAATCAGTGCTGAAAAACTCAATCTCGCGATATTGCGCTGATTGAAAACCACTCGCGGGAAGTAAGGACATGCGGAACTTTAAAAACTGATCCCTCTCCATTCCACTAACCATTATTTCGAAACTCTTAATTAATGCTTCGAAATAGCGATTTATTCTATTAACACGGTCAATAAAAAACGCGGCATCTATCGTTGTTTTTTTTCCCAATTGCTCAAACTCGTTCAATGCTAATTTAAAATAGAGCTCAGTAATTTGGTGGTATATGATGAAAACCATTTCATCGGGGAAACCTGTTTTGGGTTTTTGTAAGCTCAACAAGGTTTCTATTTCAATATAATCCCAATAGGTTGTTACTTCGGCATACAACAATCCGTCCAAATAGGAGGATAAATCTTGCCCCAACGCAGCATATTTTTCATTTAATAATTTAAGTTTTTTATTTATTTCTGGTGTAATTTCCATTTTATTGCCGGTTTTCAAGTCGAAATTACTAAAAATAGTAGTCCCTTATTATACAAATTGATCGCCAAGCAATTTTTCATGCTGACTTCTTTAAAAAAGCGTGTTTTTGGAAACTTTTGAATGTGCAATTAAGACCTAAATGGCTTTTTAGTTATAAAAGTGCCTAGTTTTCTTTCTTTTGATATTTTCTATAAGTAAAATCAAGCTTTATCATAGCGTCTTCTTTTTGAGGAAAATTATTTAATTATATTTACGCGAATAAAATAAATTCAATATGATATACTACAATCCTAAAAGTTGGGCGGCATTAATTTTCTCTTTAAATAAAAGTGACACAATTCGGATTCTTTGGAAACAGTTGATTTATATCGCAATTCTTGCCGCTTTAATCATTCTAGCTTTGCATAAACTGCCACAAGAATATCAAAACACATTAAAAGGCTTTACAAGAGAGTTAACTGCCATCTACTCTTTAATCGGTTTTGTGATGTCTTTACTGCTATTATTTCGCACAAATGGTGCCTATGACCGTTGGTGGGAAGGGAGAAAGCTTTGGGGAGCGATTGTGAATGATTGTCGAAGTGCGTATTTAAAAATTGAAACGCGAATAGAAAAAAAAGAGGATCGGGAGGAAATAGCCCGTCTATTAACCTTGTATGTTTTTAACGCTAAAAATAATTTACGAGCGAATAAGAAGAATTTTAATTATGCCCAATACGAAAATCGATTAAAGGATAATAGCCCGACACATGTGATGAAAATGATTTATATTAAATTGAAAGAACTAGAAAAAGATGGTCAATTATCGCAACAAGACTTGATCCAATTGGATGTTAATTTTGTGGGGCTCATTGCATCACTCGGCGGATGTCAACGCATTAAAAACACTCCAATACCTTACTCCTACAGTATTTTTATTAAGAAGTTTATCTTTTTATATGTAATTACGCTACCGATTGTGTTTTATCATTTTGATTATTGGGCAGTACTAATCACCACTTTTGTCTTCTATGCCTTAGTAAGTATGGAGGTGCTGGCAGAAGAAATTGAAGATCCTTTTGGGTCAGATGTAAATGATTTGCCACTTGATCAAATCTGTCAACAAATCGAAAACGACATCAAAAACATCGCTTCTGATTAAAAAGATATTTGTTGGGAACGTATTTTTCGGTGTATGAAATTCGTTGCTGCCTCATCAAAAAACGTACTGTTCTCCGATGTATAAAAATCAACACTGCTGCCTTTCGTTAGGCTGGCGTCTAAGGCTTTATGCCTAGCTAAATAGTCAAGTAGTTTCTCTGCAACTATTTCACCTTGAGGAACGATTTTTACCTTCTCACCAACAAGTAGTTGAATGTAATCTAATAATACGGGGTAATGAGTACAGGCCAAAACAAGGGTGTCAATCGTTGGGTTTTGTGATAAAAATACTTCAATATCCGACTTAACAATCAACCTTCCTGCTTCCGTATTATGCATGTTGTTTTCGATCAATGGAACCCACATTGGACAAGCATGTTGTGCGACATGAAGAGATGGAAAAAACTTTTTAAGTTCAATTGGGTAAGAATTTGAATTAACCGTTCCTTCGGTACCTAGAATGCCAATACTGTTTGACTTCGTTACCTGACCAATATATTCAGTACATGGTCTTATGACACCTAGCACTCGTTTATTGGTGCCATAATTCGGTAAATCATTTTGTTGAATGGACCGCAATGCCTTAGCGGAAGCCGTATTACAAGCAATAATTACTAATTCGCAGCCTTGATTAAACAAAAAATTAACGGCTTCAAGCGTATAAGCATAAACTACATCAAAGGATCTGTTTCCATAAGGTGCTCTTGCATTATCCCCAAAATAGATATAATCGTAATCGGGCATTTTCTTCAATAACTCAGCTAATATCGTTAAACCACCATAGCCAGAATCAAATACGCCAATAGGAATCTTTTTCATAAATCAAAACTACATTAAAAAAGGGCAACCAACGATTGCCCTTCTAAAATTGATGAAATAAATTATTTCTTCATTGCCTCGGCATCCAAGCGTAATAATTCAATTAGAACCTCAGCCGTAATATCCATGCCTCCTTTAAAATAAAGCGTATTGGATTCATCAAGAACATAATTAATCTTTTTTCTATCCGAAACAATTTCGACCGCCTTTTGAACACGCTCTAAAATTGGTTTGTTTAATTCCTGCGTATAGATTTGCATTTCCTGTTGCAAGGCCGTTTGTCTATCTTCAAGTCCTTGTTGTTTTTTCATGATTTTTTCTTCTTCAATCTTCAAAATAACTGGGGACCAAGTACTTTTATTTTGCTCGTACTTCTTGTACGCAGCCTCTAAATCTTTTTGGATTTCACCTAATTCTTGGTAACCGTCTTGTTCGAATTTTTTTAGTTTCTCTACAGCGTCTAATCGAGAAGGCATGG